>DATNDF010000494.1 GCA_035607015.1 Candidatus Angelobacter sp.
TCTTACACCACGGGACGCCCGTTTTTTCACGCCGGGAAACTCCCTGGCGTTCTTCCGACTGGACGGAATCGCGGCCACCGCGATCATCTGTCATGAGCGGCGTTATCCGGAACTGGTTCGACTGCCGGTGATGATGGGCGCGCAGATCGTTTTCCATCCGAACGCCGGTCTGGATTCGCTGGCGGTTTCCAGAACGAAGCGCGGCGGACGCGACGGCATCGCTGTGCGCGCCTTCGAGAACCAGGTTTATTACATCTTCGCAAACTCGGTCGGGCCGCAGGGAAATGGTTTGTGGTCGGCGGGTGACTCCAAAATCGTCGCACCGGATTCGCGGGTGCTGGCGCAGGCGAACAACCGGTCGGAAACGGTGATCCAGGCGGAGCTCGACCTGGCTCAAGCCCGGCGGCAATATGCGCGTGAGGCGCTGAATCAGCCTGCTTTTCTACGCCATGCGTGGCGACAGACACTCGCGCTCTGCGGGCGGCAGCTTCGGGTGCGTCGATGAGGCGGCGGGCAATGCGAGCGCATCAGTTCGGCCGGTCATTCGCGCCGGTTGAAGTGGCGCGCTCGAACAAGGCGCGCGCGGAGGTGAGCTGCCCGGGGCTGCCCAGGAGCAAAATCTGGTCGCCGGCCTGAAGTTCCTCGTCCGGGCCCGGGTTGATGATGCTGGCGCCGCTACGTTCGATGCCGACGATGCTGGCGCCCGTCACTGTGCGCAGCCGGAGCTCGCGAATCAGTTTGCCCGCGGCAGGTGCGCCGGGACTGACACCGATGGTTTCCAGATTGGCGTCGTGCAACATGCCCGGCAATGGCGCGGGTGCCGGTTCGCGGCGCGGCGCGGGAGGTCCGGTGAGCGTCTGTTCGAGCGCCACCTGCGCCCTGGAGTATATCCTGATGAACGAGCGCCAGAAAAGCCACGTGAACAGTCCCACGACGATGAGCAACAGCAGCAGAACTTTGACCGGCGGCAGCAGCGCGGAGCTGAGGGTGAGAATGTACAAACCAAGGGCGACCACTCCGACCAGCGGGATCGCCCGCGCGATGACCGCGCGAACCGCGGGAGTCCGTTCGCCTGCCGCGCCATCGGGCACTTTGATCTCGGCCACCAACAAGCCGAGCGCCTGCAGTTTGCGGAACGTCGCGATCAACAGCGGCAGCGACACGAGGACCGCTGTGAGCCAGAGCAGGGCGTTGACGCTCGTCGGGTCGAACGATGACCGGACGAGCCAGTCCGGCGGATGTTTCGAGACGAACACGGTTGCGGCAAACACCGCGGCGATCAAGGCGGCATTGAGCCCCATTTGCCAGAGCCACTTGCGGAGGAGTTCCGAGGCCATGCTCTTGCGTCCTTGTGCGCCCAGCTGGCCGACCCATCGCGTGTAAAGTTCCAGATGACCCGCCAGCCACCGGGGAGCGGCGCTGTCGAAGGCGTTGACGAGACGGTCCGCGCTCCGGATGAGATAGGGGGTCAGCAGCGTGGTAACGACCGACACGGCCACCGCCACGGGATAAAGAAACGCGCTGGTCACTTTCAGGGTGACGCCCAGCGAGGCGATGATGAAGGAGAATTCCCCGATCTGGGCCAGCCCCATCCCGACCCGCAGCGAGGTTCGACTGTCGTTTCCGGCGACAAACGCCCCGAAGCTGCACGTGATGATCTTGCCGAGGACGACGACCAGTGAGATGACGAGGATGGGAAGCCAATGTTTCAGCAGCATCGCCGGATCAATCAACAGTCCGATGGCGACGAAGAAAATGGCGCTGAACATGTCGCGAATCGGTTCGGTGAGAATTTCGATGCGGCCAATCTGGCGGGCTTCTGCGATCACCGCGCCGATGATGAACGCCCCCAGCGCGACGCTGTATCCCAGTTTCACCGCCAGCAGCGAAAACCCGAAGCACAATCCGAGCACGGTAATGAGGAGCATTTCGTTGCTTTTGAACCGGGCGACGTATCCGAGGAGGCGGGGCACCGCCAGCAGTCCGGCGACCAGAGTAGCGATGAGGAACAGAGTGAGCCTGCCGATGGTCGAGGCAACGTCGCCGAGGTGAAGCGAGCCGGTCATGGCGATGCCTGACAGCAGCGCGATCATCACAATGGCCAGAATGTCCTCGATGATAAGGATGCCAAAAATCAGTTCCGCAAATCGCTCCTTGCTCTTGCCCAGCTCAGCCAGGGCCCTGACGATGATGGTGGTCGAGGAAATCGAAAGCGTTGCGCCGAGGAAAATACTGTCCATCGCGCTCCAGCCGAACCACTGGCCGGCCTCGTATCCGACCCAGACCATCAGCAGGATTTCGAGCAGCGCGGCAATGAACGCCGTGGGGCCGACCCGCCTGAGCTTGCGAAGGCTGAACTCCAGGCCGAGCGAAAACATCAACAAAACCACACCCATCTCCGCGAGGGCCTTGATGGTCTCCTGGTCCTTGACCAGTGGCGACGGCGGCGTGTGCGGGCCGATGATCACTCCCGCGAGAATGTAGCCCAGAACAACCGGTTGCTTGAAACGATGAAAAATCACCGTCACCAGCCCGGCCACCATCATGACCACCGCCAGGTCCTGAAGAAATGCAATTCCGTGCATGGCGACTCGTCCCGGTCGAGAATGCGTTGCGGCAACGGCGCCCGTCAATTTCGGAAAGCGCAAAAGCCCGCGACAGTCGGGGTTCACGAAACCATCGGAACGCGAGGGGTCCGGCGAAAGTGTCGTTCGCTTATCGGAACTGTCTGTAAAACATCACCGCCGAGATGATAAAGCCGACACCGCTGATAATCTGCCGGACGCGTTTCTGGGGGATGCGCAGCGAGAAATGCGCGCCAAGGAAATAACCGGCCACCGCGCCCGCGGTCATCACCAGCGTCTTCGGCCAGTCAATCAACCCCGCGAAGATGAAATAGATTGCGGCGACCTGATTGATGAGCGACCCGAGCACGGTCTTCAGGCAATTCATTTCGTGAATGTCGGTCAATCCGAGATAGCCGAGTGATGCCAGCATGAGGATGCCGATCCCCGCGCCGAAATAACCTCCGTACACCGACACAAAAAACTGAAATAAAATGGCCGCCCAGATCTCCCGACGATGTGGCGCGGCGGTCTGGGCGGGTTTGTCCCCAAACCCGGCGAAACGGCGGAACGCGCCTTGCGTGACGAAGATGATCGTCGCGAAGAGAATGAGGAAGGGCACGAGCCGGGCGAACACCTCCTCCCGCGTTTTCGTAAGCAGAATGCCGCCGATCAGTCCGCCGAGCAGACTGACGGGCAGGAACCGCTTCAGCCAGGGCATCACCGCGGGGATCTGCTGACGGAAGCCGTAAACGCTTCCGGCGGTGCCGAAGACGAGCGCGAGCGTGCTGGTGGCGTTGGCGGTCACCGGCGGCGTTCCGAAGAACAACAACGCCGGAAAGGTGATGAGGGTTCCGCCGCCCGCAACGGCGTTGATCAAACCCGCGGCGGCCCCGGCCGCGGCCAGAGCGATGATTTCCGTTCCCGACATGGCGCGCGAGTTTGACTGAATCTGCCGCCAACTCAAGGCCGCATGCGTTAGCTGGTTGACCTGAGACTCGAAAACGGTTACGACACTCCGGCATCCGCTTATGAAAACCACGCCGAAAAGAAATCTTGTTTCCCAAAGTCACGTCGCCGCCACGGTTGCGGTTCTCTCGCTGTGTTCCTGGGCCGGTCTGCTGGCCGCCGCGCCGCCTCCGGGATTCACGCCGCTGTTCAACGGCAAAGACCTCGCCGGATGGCGCGGGGGCGACACGTTCGATCATCGCAAGTGGCTCGCGATGCCCGAAGCCGAGCGGGCCGCGAAGAACGCCGAGTGGACCGCCGACATGCGGAAGCACTGGCGTGTGGAGAACGACGAACTGGTCAACGACGGCAACGGCAGGTATGCCACGACGGAGAAAGACTACGGCGATTTCGAGTTGATGGTCGAATACAAGACCGTGCCGCTGGCCGACTCGGGCGTTTACCTGCGCGGTTGTCCCCAGGTCCAGATCTGGGACTACACCGAGAAGGAGAAATTTTCCCTGGGCGCGGACAAGGGTTCGGGCGGGCTTTGGAACAACAGTCCGGGCGCTCCGGGCAAGGATCCGCTCGTGCTCGCGGACAAGCCGTTCGGCGAATGGAACAAATTTCGGATCCTCATGGTCGGGTCGCGGGTCACCGTCTGGCTCAACGACAAACTGGTCGT
Source organism: Candidatus Angelobacter sp. (assembly GCA_035607015.1). NCBI lineage: Bacteria > Pseudomonadati > Acidobacteriota > Terriglobia > Candidatus Angelobacter > Candidatus Angelobacter sp. The sequence goes on from DATNDF010000494.1 coordinate 4,198, forward strand.
GGATCATGCGAAAATGGAGAATTACTACGACCGCAAGACGCCGATCCCGGCGAAAGGTCCGATCGAGCTACAAACCCACGGCGGCGAAATTCGCTGGCGTAACATTTTCATCCGCGAGATCAAGGCGGACGAGGCAAACAAACTTCTCGATTCGAAAGGCAGGGGCGGTTTTCAATCCGTGTTCAACGGAAAGAGCTTTGACGGCTGGGCCGGACCGGTGGGCGAATACGAGGTGAAGGACGGCGCGATTTGCTGCCAGAAAGGGAAGGGCGGAACGATTTACACGAAGGATGAGTTTGCGGACTTCGTGGCGCGCGTTGAATTCAAAATGCCGCCCGGCGGCAACAACGGGCTGGCGATCCGCTATCCCGGCGAGGGCGACACGGCGTATGTCGGGATGTGCGAATGCCAGGTGCTGGACGACAATTACGAGAAGGCCACCGGCGACAAGATTGACCCGCGCCAGGCGCACGGTTCCGCCTATGGCATGGCGGCGGCGGCGCGCGGTTACCAGCGGCCGATTGGCGAATGGAATTTCGAGGAGGTCACGGTCAAGGGTTCAACCATCAAAGTTGAACTGAATGGCACCGTCATTCTCGATGCCGATCTTTCCAAGGTCACGACGTTTCTGGCCAACCATCCGCATCCGGGCAAGGACCGCACCAGCGGGCATTTCGGCTTTGCCGGCCACAACGATCCCGTTTGCTTCCGCGACATCCAGATCAAGCGGCTCTGATGGCCTGAATAGGCTGACCGGGAAGGGCCGGAAGAATCGCCACACACCTCAG
>DATNDF010000495.1 GCA_035607015.1 Candidatus Angelobacter sp.
TAACCTTGGATGGGTTTCATTTACTTCGTCGCAGATTCCGCTGATGGGGCTGGCTTGACGTCATTCACAGTCGCCTCGGGCCAGCCGTCAGCATCCCACCGGAGCGGCATGATCGCCAGGGTTGCCTTTCCATTCATGCGCAGGTCCCCTTCAAAATCCGACGTGAACCAAGTCTTTCCGTCCACGTTCAGAGTCCCGGCATGCCCAGGCCCGATCAACGGGCCGTTGGTTGTTGCCAGAAACACACTGCCGCCCCTTTTCAGCATGTCCACGCCGGCTTTGTCGAGATACGGTCCGGTGATCGTTTTGCTCCGGCCGATGCGAATGTTGTAGGTGCTCTTGGGGCCCTGACAGCAAGACCCCCAGTTCACAAACAGATAATAATAGTCGTCATGCCGGCATAGACAGGACGCTTCGATGGACTCATTGTAAGCGAGAGAAAACAGCTTCGAGTCTGGTGACAATCGCTTGCCGGTTTGCGGGTCCAACTGAATCAGTTTGATGCCGCTCCAATAGGAACCATAGGTCAACCACAGGCTGCCGTCCTTGTCGTGAAACACAGACGGGTCAATCGCATTGTGGCCGTCGCCATCCTGCGTCCGCACCACGAACCCCCGGTCCATCCAATGATACGCTGGATCAGTCGGATCGAGTGTAGAATTGACCGCAAGGCCGATTGCCGAGGTCATTTTCCCCATGGATGAAACCGAATAATAAAGCAGATAACGATCGCCCAGCTTGATGATGTCGGGCGCCCAGTATGACATGTTGCGATTGGCCGGAACAATTTGGGCGATCCATTGCGGGGCCGTCTGGAAGACGACCGGACCGCGTTCCCATTTCACCAGGTCCTTGGAATGATACGACGGCACGCCGCGGCCCGTGTAGAAGACCCAGTATTCGTCTTTGCACTTCACGATGCTCGAAGGATCGCGCGTGACAATGCCGCGGCTTGCCGATTGCTCGAGTGGCAGGACGGGAAAGGTTTGTTCCGAACCCGGCTTGGCGGCATCTGCTTGCGCATAGTCTGCAGTGGAACAGGTCAATGCGGCCAGCAACATCGCGCCGGACAACCAGCACCGACCGAACGGGTAATTATCTTTGAATATCATTCCCGCCAGTGTGAATCGGATTCCCCAGGAACTCAAGGCAGCGGCAATCGGGGGGTGTCCTCCCTTGGGTGCCGTGTCGGCGCTGTGCGCCAATTTAATCCAGCCACAGGCCGGACGCTACGGCGAGTCAGGACACCGCCGCAATCGACGCGATACGTCTTCAGACTCGAATTCGGTCGCGTGTGTGAGATCAGACCCTCAGCCAGCCGCGGAAACCCCGGGCGGCATAATAGGACTGCGCACCGTTGTGACCCACAAAGACGCGACCGTAGCGGCGATCACAATAAAGCGCGCCACCGAGTTCTCGGATGTCTGCCGGGGTCTTCACCCAACTCGACGTCTTCAAATCGAACTCTCCCAGTTTCTGAAGCTCCAAGTATTGTTCTTCTGTCAAAAGCTCGATGCCCATGGACGCGGCCATATCCATGGCGGTGGTTTTCGGGCGGGCCTCCTTCCGCGACAACCATCCTTCGCGGTCGTAACAAACACTGGTGCGGCCTTTGGGAGTTTCCGCGGAACAATCAAAGAAGATGTATTCGCCTGTCGTTTTATCCTGACCCACCACATCCGGTTCGCCGCCTGTTCTTTCCATTTCCGCGAGCGACCACAGCTTGTCCGGCTTGGCCTCCAACCGCGCCTGCACCTTGGCCCAATCCAGCCTTTTGTGTCGGCTCACGTGGCGCTCAAACCGGGCTTTCAACGCGGCAAGCAACTCGTCGCGTTGTTTGGGGTACAATTCTTTTTTCATTTCAATACCTCTGGTCGAGTCGGGCGTTTTTGATCTGTTCCGTTATCCTGAAAGGCCGTTCTTCGGCGAGGTCGCTGACGAATCTATTTGGCGGCCTCCGGCTCCTGCCGCGTGACGATGGGCACGAAGCCGATTTCCAAACCTCGCGGTGGCGTGACCACGAGGGCAGGGTCGAGCCCGGCCAGTTGGCCGCTCGCGGGCGGGGCGAGATAACTGCGGTCCTTCGTCCAGTGTCGGTGAAGTTTTTCGACGCGCGCCTGCATTGCTTCACGCTCCGCGTCGGTCATGTCGGCGTTCAGCAGCGCAGGTTGGTCGGCGAAGCGATACCAGTAATAGGTGACCACGCTGCCGTCTCCGACGTGCGCCTGAAACGGGCCGGCTTTGGGGCCCGGCTTTTTCCACGAGCTATCAGCGGCGTCAGGTGTCTCATAGGTTTTCGGCGTTCGTTTCCGGCGCTGGTCAAAGCGCATCGCGGCCAGCCCGGTTTCCGCCGGGACATCCTGGGCGCGCACGGGCGTCCAGACGGGTTGCTTGTTTGCGTTGGTCGTGAGGCGAAAGTATTCGGGCAGCACAATCAGATTGTTCCCGGTTGTGTCGTCCTTTTTCACCCATTGTGAATTCCATTTGTAGCCGAAGGTGTTCGGGTCCGGCGCCATCGGCGTGGCGAAAGAGTTCCACGCGAGGCTCGCCTTGTTCTCTTTCGCGACTCCGTTCGTGTCGATCTTCCACGTCGCCCCGCCGCCGCCGGGAAATTTGTGCAGCACCGCGCCGCTGGAATTGATTTCCCCGCTGGCCGGCGGGCCTCCGTCGAACCACGCCTGCACCGCGTCCCACAGCGCCTGCTTGTTGTACGAGGTAATGCGGTGCACGAGCGCGGAATCGCCCTGCGAATTCGCCGGGAATTGTGTGGGTGCGACACGCGCGTAAGTGACACCGTGCGCGTCAATCGCCTCCGCGCTGGGGATGTGTTGCGTCTCCATCTGCACGGCGCGGTTTGGGTTTGAAGGCCGGCTGTCGAGCAACTGTCCGGCGAAGCGCGGCTCAGTGACGGCGGCGCGAGACCAGAAGTATGGAGTGAAAAAGGCGACCGGGCCTTTGAAGTTCGCCGTGTTCAGAAACAGCGTCCAGCAATTGTCGCCCGTTGGAATGTTCGTTCCCGCCGTGATTGCCTTGGCCTTCGCGAGCGGCAGCGGAAGATAACCCCAACCGAACCATTCGCCACGCGTGCCCCGCTTCAGGTTCAAGCCATCGGGCGGCCACAGGACCCACGGGCTCAGCTGGGCGATGGCGTATTTGCCGCGCGGATTTTTCCAGTCACGTCCTTTGCCGGCGCCCGGTCCATTGGCCCACTCGACGAAATTCGGCGCGACACCGCCCATGATAAATTTCGGCGTCTCAGTTGCATATTCCGTATCACGCCACCAGCCGAGGCCGCCCTCGATGTCGGAGTAAAGGTTGGTCGGGCCTTTGCCTTCGTACTGCGCGAACATCCACGTTCCGGGCAATCCGGACTGGAACTGCTGGCCAGGGTAGTGTTGCAACAACGGCCACGCCGCGACATACATGGAATAACCCGCGTTGAAGTTCGTCGGCACCGTTTCATTTGGGACGAGAAGATAGCCCGCCATCTCGCCCTCGCGAATGGCCGCAGCAACGAGTGCCGGCAAAACGACCAACGAAATCGCAAGTGTTCGAATAGTTCTTTTCATGATGAATTTGAGCTGATTGCCATGAAGCCGCGTCATCGTTGAAACTTTCCCACCGTGAGCCAGCCCGCCAAGTGTTGGTTTTGATTTTGATTGGCGAAGCGCAAGGGCGGACCACCGGGCAGCGGGTTCGGCACGCACAGCAGCAGTTGATGAGTTCCAGGTTTGAGCGCGGCTGCATTTGTCGTGATGCGCCACCGGGCCGCCGGCTCATCGGGCTGAATCGCGGTCAGCTTCCAATCCGTCTTCCACGTCGAGGCGAGGTTGCCCTCCGCATCCAGGGCGCCGAGTTCCACCGGCCAATCGTAGTAAAACGGCGCCACGCCGGTGTTCGTCACGGTCAGGGAGACATCGAGTTTGCCGTTGGCGACGGAAATAACCGCGCCAGCCACGTGCAATTCGTAGCCCATCTGCTGCACCGCCCGGATCGCGCGTTCGCGCGCGGCGCCTTGAATCTTTCCGCGAAAGACGCCTTCGTTGCAGAGCCACGAGGCGTGTGTCACCACCACACAACGTTCGAATTCCTGTCCCTTCGGCGCGCACGACGGCTCATCGAACAGGCACTTCCACACCTCGGGTCGCACCTCGCCGCCGATGGCCTGCGTGCGCCATTTGTCGAGGGCATTGGCGGAGCGCAGGCGTGTTTCGAAAAACCAGCCATCGGGTTTCTTTCCCGTGTGGAGCGTGGCCCACGCGAACGAATCGTCATGATAGCCGATGGCGCGCTGGCTGTTGTCGGCATAAGCCGGATCGTTCGTCCCCGCAGGATAACGCGCGACGAGCTTCGTTCTTTTGAACGCCGCTTCGTAGGCATCCATAACCTCGCGCTGCACGGTCTTGGAGGCGAACCATGAGGAGTGCGGATGGTTGTGCCACTCGCCCCAGGTGCCAAGCAGTCCGAGGCCAATGAAACCTAAGCGTGGGTCGCCGTCATACTTCCGTCCGAGGGCGTGGATGAAGTTCGTCAGTGCCGCGCGTAATTGCGGGTCTTCGTAGTCCGGCGTTTGATCGACAGCGGGCGGGAACGGTTGCGTGTTGGTGTTGGTCCAGCGCCGCATCGGGAGGCCGGCGTCAACCAGGTATTGCGGCACGCCGGTCTTCTTCCCCGGCCATTCGAGATAGAACCGCGCGAAAAACTGGTGCCCACGCGACGCGGCGGCGTTGAGCTTCCTCTCGAACGGCTCCCAGTTGAAATTGGTCGGTCCCGTCATCACGTCGGACAGCTTCGTGTAGTCCCATTCCATGCTGTGCGGGAAGGATTCGTCGGCCCGCAGGTAAGGCACGAATCCCTTGAGCGGATTGTCAGATGGCGCGGGGGCATACGAGAGCGCGGAAGCTGTGTTCCCAACCTCGCCCGTGAAAGCGCGCGCGGCGGCCAGCAGAGCGGCGAACGCGGCAAGGATTCTCATTTGGCGGCTGGGTTCATTTTCAACAGCGCTTCGGCGAAGGCTTTGCCCATCAGCGCGAAAGTTTTGGCGCAGCCGAGGTAATGATAGCCGGCGTTCGAGGCGCCGCGTTTCCACACTTCGGCCTCGGCGGGCGAGATGATCTCAGCTTCGTATCTCTTCACGTATTCGCGCTGCTGCGCATCGGTCATCGTGCCGTCCTTGTTCGCGTGGTCCTTGTGCTTCGTTCGGAGGAAGTAGGCCATCTGCGAAACCTTCTCGCGCTTCCTGTCAATCGCGCCGAGTTCGTCCGACCAAAACGGCGCCGTCTGCACTGCGATGACGTTGCCTTTGAACTCCGGCAATGCCGCCGGTGCAGCCATGGCTTTGCGAAACGCGACGATGTCCTTCCCCGCCTTCGCGCCATCCACGCCCATGACGCCGATGACGAACGGCATCTTCGGCGCGTTAAAATCCTTCCGCACATCGCGGATGAACTGCGCCATCCACTCGCTGTATTTATCAAAGCGATTTCCCGTCGCGCCCTTCGGCAACTCCGGATACACGCCGCGATCCACCATATCGTTCCAGCCCTGGAGCCAGACGAAGCCGGCTATTTCATAACCCTGCGCGGCGTCATAGGCCGGGCAAACGCGCCTGGGGTCAGCGAGCACGCGTTTCACATGCTCCACCATCAGCCGGTAATACACGCCCGTCTCCGCCGCCTTCTTCGCCTTTGCCTCCGCGACGTCTTTGCCGCGTTTTGTGATGTCGGCAAGCTGCGCTTCGCTAAATACATACGGCCCTGCGCCGGGCGGCCGGAAATCCGTGTGCAAACTCTTCCCACCCCACGCCGTCTTGATAATCAGCACCGGTTCCTCGAGCGCCGCATCCATCGTGATGCCAAACGTAAGCTCAGGACCGATCTTTCCGCCGTCCTTCGCGGGATCGTTACGCGAGCCATAGCCAGCGGTGACTTTGCCGAAGCCCTCGCCGTTGTTTTCACCGCTGCCCGTGAAATAGGAAATCCACGCGTTGTCGCACACCGTCGGCTTCCCGTCCCCGCTGCGCATTTGCCTGAGCAACGGAGCGGTCGCCGGGTCATCGCCAATGTAGTCAAAGGTCTCGACCTTCGCGTGGCCCTCCATGTTCGACTGGCCGGCCAGGATGAAGACCTTGAGCGGTTTCGCCTGAATCTGCGCCGAGAGGACGAGCGCAGCAAAAAATGTGAGCAAAAGCTTCATGTAAAAATAGTTCGAGTTGCGGGCAACCGTAACCAGCCA
>DATNDF010000496.1 GCA_035607015.1 Candidatus Angelobacter sp.
GAGCCATTCGGCGGACCGTTTGGACGAAAAGGGCAAACGGCATCTGGCAGTGATCAGCGAGGCGGCCAAACGGATGGGCAACCTGATCGACGATCTGCTGCTCTTCTCACGCATGGGGCGCCAGGAAATGCGCCGGGCAACAGTGGATACCAAAACACTGGTGGCGGAGGTCATCGCCGAGCGGGCGCCCGAGACGCAGGGACGCTGCATCGAATGGAAGGTTGGCGACTTGCCCGGGGTTCAGGGAGACGCTGCGATGCTGCGCCAGGTGTGGGTCAACCTGCTGTCGAACGCGGTCAAGTACACGCGGCCACGTGAGCAGGCGAACATTGAAATCGGCTGCGTGGAGGATTCGGCCACGGAAACAGTGTTCTTCGTACGGGATAACGGCGTGGGCTTTGACATGAAGTACGTGGACCGGCTTTTCGGGGTCTTCCAGCGGTTGCACAACGACCGGGAATTCGAGGGAACCGGAATCGGCATGGCCAACGTCCGCCGCATCATCAACCGACACGGAGGCCGGACCTGGGCCGAAGGCAAAGTCGGTGAAGGCGCGGTTTTTTACTTCTCCATTCCGAAGGCGCAAACGCCGTGGTAATAAACCAGAAATGATGCTGGAGAGGCTCCTGCTCTCCTCAACAGCGACAAGATTATGGCTGAATTCAATACCGTTCTGTTGGCGGAAGACAACGAAAACGACATCGAGCTTACTTTGACGGCGCTGGCGGAGAATAATCTGGCCAATGAGGTGGTCGTCGTGCGGGACGGAGCCGAGGCGCTGGATTATCTCCACCGACGCGGGGCGCATGAATCCCGCGCAGGTGGTGATCCTGCCGTCGTTTTACTGGACCTGAAGATGCCCAAGGTGGACGGGTTGCAGGTGCTGCGGGAGATTAAATCCAATGAAAACCTCAAATCGATTCCCATTGTCATGCTCACCTCCTCGAAGGAAGAGTCCGACCTGGTCGAAAGTTACAGATTGGGCGCCAATGCCTATGTGGTGAAACCGGTTGCTTTTGAACAGTTCGTCAAGGTGGTAAAGCAGGTGGGTGCTTTTTGGGCGGTGGTTAACGAGCCGCCTCCAAAAGCCCGTCAGAATCCGCGCTGACCGCGCAATGAACGCCCTCCCCGGGCCGGGAGTCCTGGAGTGACATGCTGATTCACTTCGCCTGGAAGCTGTCTGGTGTTCATATTCCGCTTCCATCCTTGTGGGAAAATCCTCCGGCGATGGTCGAAAAGCCCGAGGAAGATAGTCTCCAGGTTTTATGACGGGTGACGTCAGTCGTCCCGCACCACGCATTCGTCGATCAAACGCCGGACATCCTCCGGGCGCACACCGAGATCAAAGAGTCTTTTGGCAATCGTCTCACATATATTATTCCGATACTCCTCGGCGGTACCCAGTCTCTCCTCCCACCCCGATGCCCGAATCTCCTCCTCGGTGTATCTGGAACGCAGCGCGAGAATCCTTTTGATCTCCGGCTTCATCGGAAGTTCGATCAGCGCGGACCATGGCGGTTGCCAGGCGCAGCCAACCGACGTCGAACCAAAGTGAAACCGTCCTTCGTCAACGTAAACAAAAACGGGGTCCACGGTCGGTGGCACTTGGGCCAGAAGCAAAACAAAAGCTCCGGGAATTCTGACTTGTCCAAACCATTCCCCAATTGCCGGAATCGTCACCGCCATTCCACCGAGAGCGATGTGCAAAACGCGATCGCCAAAACTGATAATGGCCTCCTCATCGCGTTCAGGTCGGCACAGTTTCTTGAGCAGCCAAAACGGTTCCTTCAAATCTTTTTGGTTTATCTCGAGCTGCGGTGCCATTGAATGAATCCAGGTGTGGGCATGTACGGACCCAAAGATCAAAATAACCGTTAAGCTTGTTTACTCGTACTGTTGTGTGTACTTCCACTGGAGTTGTCGGATCGCGCCAGCCACCTCCGCGAGAGCTTCCCAGCCGCGCGAATTAGCGCCCCAGCTGAAAACGGCCAGAGAGCCGCCGGCAGCTATGCTGATCCTGCTGTGTGGTCCTAACTGCAAGGGGACCTCTGCGGGAACGATTGAGACTCGAATCTGAAGCAGAGCCTCCAAGATCCCCCGGTATTCATCGGCTTCTATTCTATATTCGGCGCGCTCGGAAGAGCCCTCTCGCTCCGATGTGATTAAACACTTGGAGAGATAAAATCCCTCCTGGTACCTCTCAAAGAGGCGAACTTCGTGTTCCAACCCGTCATCCGAGCGCGAGAAGTTCAGAGTGATGATCGGATTTTCCCGTGCCGGTGATTTAGACTTGTCCATGCTAAAGGCCGTTCGAGCCGGGGCTTCTCCCAACAATCCGAAGCAATTTCCCGAGCCATGATGTCGGTGCGGTTTTTGAGTCCCGATTGGCCAGGCGATCCATCGTCTGGGCCACGGCTTCCAGCGACAAGCGGACGAACGACGGTCCTTCAATGAGAAGATCGCACAGAACAAAGGTATTCACACGAAGAAAGTAAATCGACCCATCAAAGGCATGAAAAAAACCGTTACGACGAACCCACTCGCAATAGGTGATCGCCATGCGCCGAATGTCGCCAAAAGGATCCTTACTGGCGCACCTGCCCTCAGTGTTGGGGAACAACTCCAGGTATACTGGCAGAAACCGCGGGTAAATGTATTCATTCCAAAGCCGCGATCCCAATTGGCGCCGTTCATCGAGAGCCACAGCATCCAAACAACCTTCCGAATTCAGGATCAAACGGCGGATTCGTAGGTTGTGAGCACAGACCTCCTCCACCAGCTTTGACTGCTCCGGGGTTGGACTGTTTATGGTGGCCAGATTGTGTGCCATCGTCTGTCCCTTTCATGAAAATCAAGCGGAACCGCTTGTCTTTTCGTGCATAACCATCCGCGTTGGGAAGCTCGACTCGGATTGTCAACTGACTGAAGGAAGTATTATCCCGTTTTGGGATAACAGTCAACTCTGTTTAATCATGGGCGCCCGGTGTCAAAGACCATTTTCAGCGTCGGGCAGGAACGGCTGCAAAAGCTGCTGCGGGAAGCTCGCGAAGCCGAAGGGCTGACCCAGTCAGACATCGCCAAGCGACTCAAAAAGCCTCAGTCGTACGTCAGCAAATATGAAACAGGCGAAAGGCGGTTGGATCTGATTGAGCTCCGCGAGGTCTGCCAAGCACTCGGCACTTCCTTGGTGAGATTTATTGAGCGTTTTGAAAGATCGGTCTCCGATTAAGCTCGATGCTTGCTGCAACTGACTCCTTCGTTGGGCAGAGATTGGTTGGTAATGTATGTTCCCAGCGTCATCGCCGTATTTTCTGAATCGGACACGATAACAAAGTGAATTATGCGTGTCTGATATGACAGCGCCGGGCACTTGATCAAAGCGGCGGAGCATCAGCTCGTTGTCATCCCTCATCCCTTAAAGATTTCCACCGCGCGGCTCTGTAATCAGTTAGACAACGCGAAATCAAAATGGTCTTTTGTCGGAAAAATCTCCGCGCGTGAATTCGTCCGGGTTGAGGGCGTCAGGCCGTTTCTCTCCACCCCCGCCCCCCCTCCGGCTTTGCTAAGGTTTTTGCTAAGGTTTGGCGGATTTCTGGCCGGATTTGACCTGAGCGCGCAAAACGTGCTTGGAGCCAATGTTTACAAGAGCATTCTGCGTTTCCGCGCAATGGCGCGCAAGGTCGGAAAATGGCTGAAGGTGATTTTTTAAGTCCTGTGCGTCTGCCATTTCGCCACACCGGCGGTCACTGACTTGCGGATCGCCTGCGGTGATGCGTCCGCAGAGAGCCGACTCCGGGCCGCTTCCGTTTTAACCCGGTGCCATCCACGGAGACTGTCCGTAAAATGGTTCCGGGCACAACCACGAAACGGAATCGCCCGCCTCGTGGTTGAGGCGCACATTATCAAAAGGTTTTGGGCGGGCGCAAGGAACCAATCAGTGGGTGAGGGCAACGGTGTCGCCGTCCGTGAGAGCGCGCTACGCTCAAAGCGCCCATCGGGGCGTGGACGGGTGTGAACTGCAGAATCTCCTGACCGCCCGACCGGGAGAGCGATCAGTGAGTTTTGAAACGATGACAAGGCTCGCGGACCGTGCATGAGTATTTTGCCGTCTCATCCACCGAATTGATGGCACGAAGACGTTTGCAGGTTGGCCGTAGTGGACGGAGGCGCACAAGGATCGGTGGAAGATGCGTCAGCATGTTTTCCATTATTGCATCCGAATATCAGGATGAGAAATATCTCAAACGAAAAGAAATAAGTTGCTCCGACAACTGTTTTGAATTACACACGGCGCCCGTCATGAAAACCTGCATGAACATATCCGTCACGATTTGGCCGAAGACGGTCGCCGGTGCGACACGTCATAGCCGGCCGAATTGTGAGCTCAGCCTATCCAGAGCGTATGGAGGTCAGGAACCCACATTGGATAGACCGGAGGTAAGCAGGTAATCGAAGTCCATAGAATTTCCAAACCCTGCTTACCGCGATGGTGGCAGGGTTTTTTGTTTGTCCATGAGCGATTAAATCAACGAAACGAAAGGATCGAGGCTGTGAGTAGAGAAAAGCTGACATCGGAATGATGTCGCCGGGCGCAAGACAGAATTTGGCGAGAAAGAGCGATCACGCTCAACCGATGGGGTGTGCCCATGAGTCGCCGATACGAGCGCCGAAACGACTAAACCAGATTTTACAATTGAAGGGCTTCGGAGGAGGTGTGCCTCTAAACACCGAAACAGCCGCCGTGAAACCGCGGGCTGGGATCGAGTAGATCGCCAGGAGGTGTTTGTTCTTTGTTGCAAGGCGGGGCCTTGACCCAACATGGCTCCGCCAAGGGCACGGGCCCGGAAAGCCCTTGCGGACGGCCACAAACCGACGCAGCTCCCGGCCCTTTTAATTTCGCGGCTGTGGTTTAACGGCAGAATATCTTCCTGCCAGGTAGATATTCAGAAGTTCCGGCTGTCGCCCAGACGATTTGTTAAGATTTCCCTGTCCTCACATAACGATAAATACATATTGCAACACGATAAATCATAAATTAGGATAAAAACATAAAAATTCATAAGAACCACCATGAAAAGAAGCTCAACAATATTTCTTCAGGTAGTCATTGTGCTAATCGGTATCGTGGCTCTGGTCATCATGATCCGATTCCCCTTGACCGAGGGGAGAGCCGCAAACTTAGACCTGTATCATATTTACGCTGATCCGTTCCTGGCGTATGGGTACCTATCGTCCATTTCATTTTTTGTTGCCCTGTATCAGGCGTTCAAATTGCTCGGATACATCGGACAAAACAAAGTATTCTCACTAGACTCTGTGAAGGCTTTAAGGAATATAAAATATTGCGCGATCTTATTGAGCATTTTGATTGTGATGGCAGGAATATACATAAGGATATTCCATGCTGAAGGTGACGACCCGGCGGGTTTTCTCGCCATGTGTATTGTGACCACTTTTGTTTCTATCGTCATCGCTACTGCCGCGGCCGTGTTTGAAAGAACCTTACAAAGTGCCGTCGATATAAAGTCCGAGAACGACCTAACCGTTTAACGTCATGGCCATCATTATTAACATCGATGTCATGTTGGCCAAACGGAAAATGAGCGTTACTGAGCTTGCCGAGAAGGTCGGCATCACCATGGCCAATATTTCCGTGTTGAAAAACGGAAAGGCCAAAGCAATTCGCGTATCAACGTTGGAGGCGATTTGCAAAGCGTTGGAGTGTCAGCCAGGAGATATTTTGGAATACAAGAAGAACTGAATTTTGGCGCGACGCCGCAAACCAAAAATTTCCTTTCCATTCCTGTTCCGCTCCGCGGCGGAGCCAATTTCCGGGATTCCCAACCCTGACGAAGCCAGCAGAATACCCGGGGGAATTTGCGCATCGATTTTGGGGTTTCCACCCCATCGCCAGACTGGCCCGGCGGAAAGTAGGAATTGCGCATGCAATTTCTTCATTCTTACAGCGGGTTGAATTGCGGCGCCCGTTTTCTCCGCGGTATGTTTTCCATTCCATTCCTGTTCCTCGTCGCGATTGCGCCCGTGCTGGCCGACACCAACAGCTGGACCAAACCGGACAACGGCTTCTGGGAAGAGCAGGCCTACTGGTCACTCGGTATGCTGCCGGACGCGACGCAGGACGTCCTCTTCGACAACGCAGGCTTGAAGGCCCTGGCAATCGGACCTCAAACCGCGCAGAACTTCCCCCAGTCCATGAGCGTCCAATCACTGCGCGTGGGCGCGCCTGTTGATTCGTTTAACACGCTCCTGATGGCCTTCTCCGGGTTCGAGCAGCCACTGCAAACTGGAAGCCTCACCGTTGATCCCAATGGCGCGGTCGTGATGCAAGGGTCCTCGCTTCACGTGCTCCAGGGTGGGCTTCCTTATGAAGCGGATCTCTTCATCCTGGGGAATTTCAGCCAGGGCGACTTTTCGCAGGTCGATGTTGATGGCAGACTCAGGGTCAATTCCGGCGGCTATTTCCTGACCAATGGCACTCTGACTGTCAATTTCCTGCTGGAAGACTGGGGCAAGTTCGTTCAGTACGGGGGCGCGAACAATTCAGGAAGTTTGCACGTTGAGGAGTCCGGGGAATATGACCTCTACGAAGGAGAGGTGCAAGGGTTCCTCCGGGTTTCGGACCATGGAAGTTTTTTCCAACAGGCGGGGAACGTGACTGCCGACGTGGACGTTGGCTTTGACTATTCAGGTGGCCTCTACGTTCTGAACGGCGGAACTCTGACGGGGCAGATGACCGTTCCGTCCGCCCGTGGTAGCGGCGCCGTTCAGCAGTCCGGCGGAACGAACTTTGCCGTTTCACTGACCATCGGCAATGGCAGCCGCTTCGGTGGATGGGGCAGTTATGTTCTCTCCAACGGTGTTGTGGCGGTCAGTTCGTCCACCACTCTGCGCGCCCTCGGAACTTTCGACCAATGGGACGGGGCGCACAGCATCGCATCGAACCTCGTGATGCGCGGGAGCGATTTGGGTGCTCTCGGTGGTATCGCACCGGCGGTCTATACGCTCCGGAACGGAACACTTTCAGCAATGAGCCTGAGCATGTGGATCGCCAGCTTTGATCAGGAGGGCGGCTCGAACCTGATCTCCGGCGATATGGTTACTGGCCCGCCCCTGGCCTCGAACGGAGGCCGGTACACAAGCCTGTACAGACTCAATGGGGGGGTTTTATCGGCGTCGAACGTGACCCTCATCGGCTCTCTTCAAGGCGGCAATTTCCTGGACAACGGCGGTTTTGACCAGACCGGCGGCACGAACGTGATTACGGGTGATCTTCTGATTACGGGCACAAGCGCGAATTTTCAGGGCTATACACTCACTGGCGGTAGCCTGAGCGTGAACAATATTTCCATCAGCAACGGAGCCACCTGTCATCACAGCGGAGGCGTAATCAACCACTCGGGTGTGGTGACGTTGGCGGGAGGGAACTGGCAGGCACGGCCCGGAGAGCAGACGCTCGGCCTAATGCGCCTGGCCAGCGGCGATTCATCCGAAATTTCGAGCATCGATTTTCCGGACAGCCCGTCGGTCTTGCGGCTGGCCAACAGCCGCGATGAAGCCTGGAGCCCGACGGCAAACCTGTACGTCAACAACTGGCATGGCTCGACGTCCGGAGGAGGGGAAACCCGGCTTTTCTTTGGCTCCAAAGCGAACGGGTTGACTCCCGAACAACTCGCGCTCATCAAGTTCTCCCTCCCGGGAGGGCTCTATCCCGCCCGGCGTCTGTCCACCGGCGAGGTGGTGCCGCAGATGCGCCACTGACCTTTTCCTGCTACGGGAACACAGCTGACCCTGACGTAAGGGCGGGCCAGCCCCCCAATAGCAATTCGAGCAGACACAACACGTGTTATCTTCAGGACCCAGGTTTTAGGAACTGTTGCGTGCGTTCCAGACGTTGCGACTGTTCAGAACGGAATCACTTTTTCCCGGGAGTAGTCATCAACCAATTTACTGCGGGCCGAAGAACATGGGTTACCTCTGTTAAAGGACAACTCCCACGTTCACCCACTTGTCCGCAGTTCGGGAACACGATCCGTGTCGGGAGTTGGCGATGCGGCAAGTGTAGCGGCGCTCTATGAGCGTCGTACAAATCCGGCGGTTACGAGAATTGATTCAATCCACATTTAGAACTTCAGAGGAATTGCGGAAATCTGAAATTGGATGATTTCGTTG
This sequence comes from Candidatus Angelobacter sp., assembly GCA_035607015.1. Lineage (NCBI taxonomy): Bacteria > Pseudomonadati > Acidobacteriota > Terriglobia > Candidatus Angelobacter > Candidatus Angelobacter sp. The sequence goes on from DATNDF010000496.1 coordinate 8,191, forward strand.
TCTATCGTATCTCTCGGAAAGATGGCTGTACCCACGTGAAGCCAATCGAAATCGATGCAAACGATTATGACATTTATGAATGCTGGGAGGCTGGGCTATCTGTTCCAGACCAGGCGCAGTTTCTACATCCCGCAGACCGATCAGCTCAGTCGACGGGCCGCAAAGCCGCAAAGACTGATTCGTTGCAGTTGGCGACGGCGAACAGTTCTGATCAGGCAATCCATCGGGCAAGACTTTGGAAGTCCATTCCGGCACAGAATTCCATTTTGTTCCCCACATAATTCCGTTGAGCAAACGGATTTTGTTGCCAACGATGTTGTTCCAGACATCAATCCACATTATGACTACGACACAACACGAAAAGGCGTTGCGATTTCAGGAACTGCATCGAGGGTCCGGCGCGTTCTTGATCCCCAACCCGTGGGATGCCGGCTCCGCGCGTCTGTTGGCCGGTTTGGGCTTTGAGGCATTCGCCACGTCGAGCGCCGCTGCGGCGGGTGTTCTCGGGCGGCGCGATGGCCGGATGACGCGAGACGAGTCGCTGGCGAACGCGCGAATGATCGTTGAGGCGACTGACCTGCCGGTGGCTGCGGACCTGGAACATG
>DATNDF010000497.1 GCA_035607015.1 Candidatus Angelobacter sp.
GGGGGGGGGGGCGTTTACTTTTGCCGAGGGTCAGGTTGTGGGGCCGCGTTTATGAGAAGCCGCGAGACAGGCTTCATGCTTGCGGGGAGTCGTGTCCGTTCCAAAACGACCGACGACGCGGTTTATCCTGACTCGAAGAGTAAACGCGGCATTCATGGAGGTCGCGATGAATTCATCGAATGAGCCGGACCGGAAATTAACCAGGCGGGAGACGGAGATTCTGGAGCTTCTGGCCGCGGGCCTTCCCGCCAAGGAACTGGCGGATAAACTCGGAATCGCGGTGAGTACGGCCAACCGGCATTTGCATCATATCTATCACAAGCTCCACGCCAAAAACCGGGTTGATGCCGCCCGCTTTTACGACCAGTGGATTCGCCCCCGGCGTGAAAACTGAAGTGGCCCGGTCCGGAGAAAGGCTGCTGGCCGTCCGCAGATTGGAAAACCGGCGTACCTACTTTTTGGTACTTTGCACGGCGACATTTTCTGTTAGCATGCTCGCTTAGGAAAAAGGCCATGAATTGGAAAAGATCGTTTCTGTTCATGTCGTCCAGTGAACGTCTGGCAGCCGTATTCGTGTTGATTCAGCGCGTTTTGCGGAGACTGCGTTGCCACATGCTGGTTCTCGGCTTGGGCGTTGGGATAACGCTTACCGTGCGTGCGGTGCTTAGGGAGCAGTATTCGCAAGAGAGACGCCAAATTGAAGCTCAAGCGCGGGAAAATCGAGTCCGACAAGTGGCCGCCGTGTGGAATGCCTTTCAATATACCGACATCTCGACGAAAGACCTCTCGGAAAATGTTCTTGCCAAACCCGCCTTGCAAGGGCTGCTGCTCACACGGATACAAAGGGAGCGACTGAGAATTCGTTTGCCCGACATTCTTAGCTACCTCGGAAATCCCACTTGCGATGCATATATGCGTCTGAAAACAAATGAACTGCATTACAAATTCGTCCTGACTACCGATACCGAGCAGTTCTTACAGAATGGTAATCCGCCAGTAGCTTCGGAAGCGGAGACTGTCACGCGGGCCTTATGGCATAAAGTGACGAACCCGCACGGTGATGCCGGTCCCGGGCTTACGGGGATTTGTTTGGAGCGTATTCGAGCTGCGGTTACTCACACGAACTCACCCGGCTCCTTCTTCAGCGGCGCGGTGGCGCAGGGCTTCACGATGGCAAAGGCGGCGATTGATCCGGGCTTTCGATATGGTATGCAGACCACTGGCGGAGGGAGCAGCGACGAGGGTCCATTCTTACTTCTGAGTTTTTTTGCTCACGCGAATGCGTCAACTAATGCGGCTCCGGTTTATCTGAGTTTGTACTGGTCTGATGAGGACCAGCAGTGGGCACCTTCACGGTTATTCACGGATGTGCTGCTGAACATCAACCTGCTATTCTAACCATGTGCCGTCCGTTTTACCGCCACGGTCCCCTGCTTTTGGGTGCCTTGTTTATTCTGGCAGCCATTAGCAAGCTGCTGCATCCGGGTCCGGCCACGGTGGCGCTGGAATCACTCCGCGTGCCGACCATCTGGGCTAAAGCCATCGTCGCTACGGTAACGTCCTTGGAACTCTACTTGGGAGCTGTTTTGATGCTTAAAGTGGATTTAAGGTATGCGCTGATCTTCTCCACCTTCGTCTTGTTCGTCTTCACTGCTTACCTGTTTTATCTCTCGACGTTGGCCCATCCACCCTCATGCGGGTGCTTGGGCCTGATGGGGATTTTCCAGAACAGCCGACAAGAGGCGCTCCTCGGACTTGCGCGAAACTGCGCCCTATTATGGGCTATCAAGTGGACCTACGACCGACATTTCCCGAACGGTGCGAGTTCCAGCGGAACGCATACAGATACGGACAGGGTTCAGAGTCTAATCGCGAGTCCATGAGAATATCGACGAACATTCTTGCGGGCAACCGGCAGCGCGGCTTCACCCTCATCGAACTGCTCGTGGTCATCGGGATGATTGCGATCCTCGCGGCGCTGCTGTTGCCGGCGTTGTCGCGGGCCAAGGAAAACGCTCGGCGCATTGCCTGCGTCAGCAACGAACGCCAGATTACTCTGAGCTATCGCTTGGCGCTGGACGAAGAACTCAACGAGGATCGGCTGGGTAAACATTCCGTGGGCGAATGGTGGCAGCGCACGGTTGGCTATCAGGCCCAAGGCTGGATTTGTCCCGACGCGCCTTTGCCAAGCCCCAACCGGTTAAAGGCGGACGGAGACGACGGCTCGGTCAACACCGCTTGGTATGGACACGGGGGATGGCAGACTGGCTTCGTCGGTTTCAAGGATTTCACCGATCCCGACCCCAAGGAGTTACGGGCCGGGAGCTATGCGTTGAACTTCTGGATCCAGTTGTCTCCACCACTCTGGACTCAGGATGTCTATCGTTATCCTGAGTATTTCGTAACCGAAGTAAACATTACCCAGCCAGCGCTGGTGCCGACACTTTCGGATGGCATCACCATTGACACGACTCCCATGGCGACAGACCGCCCACCGCTGAGGCCGAGCGGGGTCAATGCCCAGGATGGTCACACGGGACAAGGAATGCATAATATTCTCATCGCCCGGCATGGAAGTCACCCGACCAAGTTGACGGGTGTCTGGCCGCCAACGCAACGTCTGCCGGGTGCGATCAACGTGTCATTTTTCGACGGTCACGTGGAAATGGTTCCCTTGGAGAATCTGTGGCAACTCTACTGGCACAAGGGTTACGTACCGCCGACGAAACGGCCTGGATCATAATAGACAATGAATCCCACATTTCATAGCCCGATTCGAGAGCGTGCGACCACTCCCCTTGGAGACCGGCCGAGCGGCGCTTGAGGAGTTCGGGCATGAAGAAGAGAAAGAAAAGCCATGAACAAACTCAAAAAGCTGTTTAGTCCAAGCAATCTTTCGGCAACTATAGCCACAGGAATGTTGTTGTGTGGAACTATGAAGGTTCTGGCGGACTATGAAGTAAGCGCGTGTGTAGTACCTGGCACCCCTTACCAGTGCCCGACATGTACCCCTTCCTGCCACACACGAATTGCCGAATACGACTTCTATTGGTGCTGCAGCTCTGGGGACCAATGCGGTAGCTATGACGGAGGGTGCGGCGCCCAATGGGGCTGTGGGACGTGTTTACATCAGGATTAAGTAGCTAAATGTCTTCGGTGGCTAGTCCTCGTTCGGAATGATGCTTGTGAGGCAATAGCCCTCAGACGCTCGGCTGTAAAACTGCGCGGGTGCCAATTTTACAGCCGGGCGCAGGACTGTGCTTGACACATGCGCACGTCGGCGGGTCAGTTGGTTAGATATTAAATATGGTGGGTGACGGATCCGGGAATTTACCATGCCTGTATCTGTTTGGCGTACCGGGCAGAATTGGCGGCGCTGCCACTAAGATCGCCCATTTGATCAAGCTCCTGCAACAAGACTTCAACATTACTCTTGTCCTTCCGAATATCGCTTGGTGCAAAGATAAAGATGTCAAGCAACTGACAGAGCCGCACGGTGTTCACTGTTTTCTGCTGAAAAATCTGTCGAAAACACTCGAAGGCGTTGCGCTGGCAATGTGCGAGAAGGAGTTTTTTTCTTCCGGCACCGCAAGCGAAGCAAAGGCGCGCGGACTGAAGCTTGTATGGTCGAACGAAATGATGTGGGCGTTCAAAGGCGAAGCGGAAGCGGTGAAGGAAGGTTTGATTGACCGCGTGCTGTTCGTCTCGGAATTTCAGGCGAACGTTTTTGCTGACATGTATCGCGACGTGCCTTCGTTCATGAGCGGCAACTACATTGATCCCGACGATTACGCCTGGCGTGAAAGGTGCAATTCGTCCTTCACTTTAGGCAGGCTGTCGCGAGCCGACCCCAAGAAGTATCCGCTCGATTTTCCGGTGTTCTACGAAGAACTCGGACTCAAGGAGGCGCGCTATCGCGTGATGGCGTGGAGCCAGGATTTGCAGAAGCAATATCGCTGGCATCGGTTCGGCCCGGAGTGGGAACTGCTTCCGGTGAACAAGGAGTCCGCGCTCAAGTTTCTGTACAGCCTCGACGTGTTTCTTTACCCGCTCGGCCATCGCATCAAGGAATCGTGGGGCCGGTCAGTTGTCGAGGCGATGTTGACCGGCTGTGTACCGGTGGTTCCCGCCGGGCATCAGTTCCACAAATTGATGGTGCATGGTGAAAGCGGGTTCATCTGCGGAGAATATGCCGAGTTCAAAGCGACGGCGCGTGAGCTTTGCGAGAATTATCCGTTGCGGATGAAACTGAGCCGCCAATGCTCGGAATATGCGCGCGAGCACTTGTGCAATCCGGACGAGCATCGGCGAAGGTGGGTTGAGGCTTTGAGTTTTTGAATCACGCTCCCTTTTCCATAACCCGGCGCGCAAGGGCATGCGGCCTGGATTGGTGGTGTCAGCATGAGACCAAAATACTGCTATTGGTCGGTCTGCGACGGCGTTTACGGCGCGATGATGGAACGCTGCGTGCGCACGGCGCGGCAGGCGGGCGTCTTCAGAGAGTTTCATGTCCTGACCGACAGGCCGCTCGAAGGGTGCGGGTGCTACGACGCCTTCCAGTTCGAGAAGGAGCACGGGCTGTTCAAATTGCATTACCTCAAGGTGGGCATGGACCGCTTGAACTTTGAGTATTTCATCTGGCTTGATGCGGACACGGTGTTCGTCCGGAACCCCGTTGACGTGCTCGGCCCGCTGGGCAAGTCGCCCATTCATGTGCCGCTGGAATTGAACCTTTCACGTTTGAACGAGGATCGCGTCTGGAAAGGAGCATCCACGCATCGGTTGCGTGAGTTGATGTGTGAGCAGGGAATTGTCAATCAGGCTTATCTATTCTCAAGCGCATTCTGGATTGTGCATCACGACGCCATTGATGCGGTTTACGATCTGGCGCTGGGTTTTTGGCACAAGGCGAAAGAGGCAGGGCTGATGGCCGATGTATCCGCCGCGTTGGGCTACGCGATGCAGATTCTGTGCGCTGATCCCGAAGCGCACTTGCTCGCCAAACATCCTGACGTCTGGGCGGGTGACGACGGGGGAGTTTTTCGAGAAACCCCGCGCGATGTAACGGCGTGGAAGTGGCAGCATCCGCTCGGCGGCGCGGCCGTCGAAGTCCGTCCTGCGATCATTCACTTGCCGCACAGCAAGGGTCTTTTATCGGCTCCCCAGGACTGAGCGAGCTGGTTGTTTTGGTTCAGAGTCTTCGTTCACGGCGGATTCGCCTCGCCCGCATCAGACCTGTCTCCATTTTGTCCGGCCTGTGTTCGGGGTTGTCGCCGGCACGGTGCGCACAATTCCATTGAAAATCCGGCGGCTTGCCCTGAATATTCGCCGTGATGAAAGACACAAACATGAACAGAAGATTGATAACATTTTTGGCGTTCGGACTCCTTGTCAACGTCGTTCGCGCGGCTGACGACAAACCTGCCCTAAAAGTCGGCAAGGAAAGGAACAGCTACGCCATCGGAGCGAACCTGGGCAACAGTTTGAAACGGCAGGAGATCAACGTGGATCTGGAGCTGTTGATCAAAGGACTGCGAGAGGCCTTTGACGGCCATTCGGGGCTTTCCGACGAAGAGCTGAAGCAGTGTATGATGGCGCTGAACCAGGAAATCCGCGCCCACCAGCAGGAAAAAAGAAAGGAGCTGGGGGAAAAAAATAAACAGGAAGGCGAAAAATTCCTCGCAGAGAACAAGACGAAACCGGGCGTGATCACGTTGCCCGACGGTCTTCAATACAAGGTCCTGACCGAAGGCAAGGGCGAATCGCCCAAATCCAATGACGTGGTGACCGCCAATTATCGCGGCTCGTTTCTCGACGGAACCGAGTTCGACAGTTCCTACAAGCACGGCAAGCCGTACACGACGCCGGCCAATCGCGTCATCAAAGGGTGGTCCGAAGCCCTGCAACTGATGAATCCCGGCGCCAAATGGCAGTTGTTCATCCCGTCCGACCTCGCCTACGGCGAGCGCGGATACGGTCCGCAGATCGGTCCCAACGCCACCCTGGTGTTCGAAGTCGAATTGATATCGTTCACCCAGCCGGCTCCCCCGGCCACCCCTCCCACCGCGGCGACGCCCGTGCCAGCGCAGCAGGTGACCAGCGATATCATCAAGGTGCCGTCAAAGGAAGAACTGGAGAAGGGCGCCAAAATCGAAGTGATCAAGGCGGCTGACCTGGAAAAGCTTCAAAAGGAGCAGCAGCAAAAACAGGCGGAAAAAAAATAAACCCTGCGATCCATTTTGTCAGGCGGCCGCGGCAAATTCAGCGCGGCCGCTTTTCTTTTCCCCTCTGCGCGACGCACGAAGCCCGCGGATCATTTGCCGTTCCCCGCCAGCTTCGCGGGTTGCTGCCGGACACGGAGCAGGACGGGCGGTGAAGTCTGGCGCCCGGCCTGGTTCTCGATGGCATAACAGAGACGATCCTGCTCCGGCACCCATTTCGCGGCGGTCAGGACAATTTCCCGCTCGCTTTCGCCCTTTGGGATCAGGACACCGTTCAGGCCGATGTTATCAACGATGACCCCGTGCGGCAGGTCTTCGACGGTGAACGTCACGAGATCATCATAGCCGTTGCGCCTGATCTTCAACCGGGCGCGGGCGGACTCGCCGGGAGCGATGGTGATTTCCATCGGCGTTGCGGATGGCGGATCGGGTTCGGGCGTTGTCGCCTGGATCCGCGAATCAGGCTCGAACGAAACGTAGAGTTTCGGTTTCTCACCCAGCGTGATTCTGCCGAGATTGTTCACTTCCCTGGTTACAATCCGGCCGCTGATCGTCGCGGTCGCGATCACACGGGACGCTGCCGCGTTTGTCCCGTCCGGTTTCGTTGCATTGGCCGCGGCGTTGAGCGTGCCTTTCGCCTCGTTGTGTCCGGCCTGAATCAGCAGCGGCGTTGAAACCGAAAAGCCGGCCGGAAGGTTGGTGATTTCGAGCCTGATGTCGCCATCGAACCCGTCAACGCGCTCGGCCGTCACGGAGAATTCCCTGCCGCTGCCCGCGCTCACGGTGGGATTCGCGCCGTTCAGTGTCAGTTTGAAGTCGGGTTTCGGTTCGCGAATTATGAGACGATAGACGTATCGGTCGCCGGAGTAACCGCGTGAATCGCGGACTCGAATGAGATAAACTCCATCCGTCGGTGCCGCGAAGAACAGCCTCGAGTCCGCCCCCAGCTTCCGTTCGCCGTCGTCGTCGTTGGCGTAGTTGACATGGAAGACGGGCAGGCCGCTTGCCGGCAGCTTTGTGCCGGGCGGGCGGGCTTCGACAATGTAGCCCTGTTCGTCCAGCGCATGGGCCGTCGCGGTCGTATCGAAATACGCCCGGCGCTTGCCGTTCGACGCATAAAAAAGCATGTCCGAGTCGGGACCCTGCGGCATCCGGAAAACCCGGATGACATCGCCCTTGAGATAAACGAACTGGTTCAGCTCCATCTCCTCCCAGTTGTCGAGTCTCATTCCCGAATTGTTGGAATCAACCCCGCGAAAATTGATGGCCGTGTCGCGCATCGCCTGCAGGACCATCCGCTCAACCGGGCGGCCGTCGGCGTGCAATACTTCGATCTTCGTATCCACCGGCGAACCGCGTTGCGCCGCCTGAGTCTCGATGATCCATTGCTGGCCGGCCTTTGCTTCGAACCGAAAAAGGTCCGTGTCGCTGCCTCCTTTCGGCGTCCAGATGCGTCCATTGACTGCGCCCGGAGCGGTGATTTTCGTTGCTTGTTCAGGCGAATCATTCGGTTCGACCTCTGTCAGTTCTGTTCCGTCGCCGACGATCAGCTTGAACACGCGCCGGCTGCGGAATTTTTCCAGATCAACCGGCACATCCATTTCACCCGGAACGCCGGCCTTGATCCTGACCGTTCGCTCCGCCGACAGATTGTAGCCGACCAGTTCCAAATCCGACTCTGCGTTCGCCGGAATACTGAGTGGATAACAGCCGGTCACGTAGGCGAACCCGCCGATTGACAGCCGGTAAAAATGCTCCGGCGAACCCGCGGGCATTTGTTCGCTCACCTGCACACGGTATTCGCCGTCCGATTCGAACGCGTAAGCCAATAGCGGGTCAGCGCTGCCATCGAAACCACCGTTGCTCGCCAGCACCTTGCCCGACGCGTCGAGCAACGTCAGGATCGTGTCGGCCTTCGAGCCGATGCTCTTCGCCGCGACATCGAACACGATGGTCTGGCCCGCTTTCGCCGCAAATCCGATTTCGTCCGAGTCACCGGGCTTTTCGTGCGCGCCCCAGAAAGTCGATGGCAAAGATTCCGCCTGATTCGTTCCGGTCAACTCGATCTGCGGAAGGTCATCCACATACAGCTTGATCCGGCCGCTTTCGTCGCTGCCGCTGACGACCGACAGCTCATAAGCGCCGCGCGCCAGATCGCCGGCCGCGGCCACCTTGATCCACGCGGCGTCGTTCGCGCCCGCGTCACCGGCCAGTTCCGCCTTCAGCTTCGGTTCGTGAGATTTCACGCCGGTCACGCCGGCAAGGTTTTTCCCGACGAGCCGGACTTTGACTTCCTTGCCGCGCTGGATGCCGCGCGGCTCGGCGCGCGTCAACTCGGGTTTCGGTGCGGACACGACTTTGCCATTGGCCGCGTCGTAAAACTGAAGCGACCCGTCCATGCGCCCGACGGCGACCGCTTGGTTGTCGAGCACGAACACGACCGCGGACGCCCAATCGGGCTGCTTCTCGAGGGAGAGTTTTTCCTTCCACTCGGCCGCGTCCCAGATTTTCACCGTGCGATCGTCGGCGGATGACGCGAGCGATTTTCCGTCGGAGGAAAACGCGAGATTGAGGATGGTGCCTTCGTGGGCGAAGCGCGATTCGAGGATCGGGTTGGTCGTTTCCGCGGCGGTCTCGCTGATCTGCCAGACGCGGATTCGGTTGTCCACGCCGCCAGCCACGAGCCGCTTGCCATCGGGGCTGAACGCGACCGTGTATTGTTCCTTCACGGGCTGCGAAAGCGTGTCGCGCCGTTCGCCGCTCGTCACGTCCCACAGTTTGATCGTGCGATCCGCGCTGGCGCTGGCGAGAATTTTCCCGTCGGGCCGGAACGCGAGGCCGAACACCGCGCCGTTGTGGCCGGAGAGAGTCTTGATTTCCTCGCCGGTGGCGACGTTCCACAACTTGATCTTCTGATCGTAACCGCCGGTCGCCAACGTCCGGCCGTCAGGTGAAACGGCGACGGAATAAACCGCGTCCCTGTGTCCTTCGAAGACGTAAAACAAATGATCATCAGCCAGGTCCCACTGCCGGACTTCGCCGAGCCAGCCGGCCTCGCCGCCGCCCGCGAATAGAAACCTGCCGTCGGGTGAGAACGCGATGGCATTGACGTTGCCGCGGTGCCCTTCGAGCGCCTGCACGACGGCGTGCGTCTCGGCGGAGCGCAGTTCGACCTCGCCGTAACGCGCGGCGGCGACCAGTTTGCGGGCGGGCGAATAGGCGATGGCGTTGACCGGATTGCGCGGCGGAACTTTGGGTTCGATTCTCGGCACGACCAGTTCCTTCGGTTTGAATTCGGCCGGCGGTTTGGCGCCGGCGTCAATCCACGCGCGGATGAGCGCGATCTCCTCGGGCTTGAGTTTCTCGCGTTTTTTCCCCGGCGGCATGATCAGTTTCTTGCCGTCCTTTTCGACGCGGCCCTCGATCATGCGCACGAGCAGGCTTTCGTCGCTTTTTCCCGGCACAATCACCGCGCCGCCCTCGCCTCCCTTCATCAGCAGTTCGTGCGTCTCCATGATCAGCTTCGCCTCCGGCTCGGTCGAGCCGTGGCAATCGAGACAGTGCTGCGTGAAGATGGCTTCGACCGCGGAATAATCCACAGGCTCCGCGACAAGCAACCTTGCGGTAATCGAGGTGAAGCAAACGCAGGCACCCGCCAGAAGCGACAGAACCCTCGCCGGGCTCGCGTGTTGAAGCGGGCTGAATCCCGCGCTCTGCGGCGCGGCGCTTACGCCGCTCGGCGCGCGGCGGTGATGCGCAAGCGACGGGCGTGGTCCGCAACATTCCACGGGTGGCATCATACTCCGGGCAACCGGGTGCTCTTGTTGTCGCGGTTCAAATGAGAGAACGCCTCGGCGGCGGCGACGCCGGCTTCGCGCCCGCGCCATTGGGCGATGAATTCGTGGTGCTGTTTCCAGATGCCCTGGCCGTCCTGGCTCGCGTGCGCGAACAGCGCGGACTTTTTCTTTTCGAGCACTGGCGTGATGTCCACGTAGGTGTTGGGCGCGAAGCCCTGGGTCTGGCTGCCGCTGTTCACCTCGAAGAAATAAAGATGCGGTTTTCGAGGCAGCGCCATGCACGCGCGGATCGCGCACATGCTGGCAACCTGATGGTCCATGTGCGTGTCCACCGGCCAATGCGTGAAAACCAGGTCCGGCGCTTCAGCAGCGAGAAGCTTTTGAAGTTCGTCCACGCGCGTTCGCGTGAAGTCCGCCGTGCCATCAATCTGGCCGGCAAAAACCGCTTTGGCGCCGATGATTTTGCAGGCCGCTTCGCATTCGGCTGTCCGGATTTTTGCGGCTTCGTCCAGCGACTTGCCCTGAATCCCGCGCTCGCCGCGCGTGAGGTAAATGACGGAGACGGCGTGGCCCTGTTCCGAGTAACGCGCCAACGTCCCGGCGCAACCCGATTCGGGATCGTCCGGATGCCCGCCGACACAAACGACCTTGAGCTTGCGCGCCACGCCTGAATCAAATTCGGCTGCGCCGAGTGGAAGCGCGGCGGCCAGCAATGTCGGCGTGGCGAGAACCACTGACTGTTTTACAAAATCGCGCCGAGGGAAAACTGGAATGTTCATCGAGGCCATTCAGGAAAATGCGCCAATTGATACAAATCAAGTTACAGGTTCATAGCGGATAACTTTTCCCAGCCATTCCGGCATCCCGGTCGTCCTAGGGAGTTTTACAACCCCGTAGCTGGTTTTAAGCGGCTTCACGGGGTCAAAGAAATGTAGAAAAAAGACCATGCGCAAAAAATTTCCTGCAGGACGGACGTACTCCGAAATAATTGAAGTGCCATCGGCTGACAGATACCTTTCTTCATAGGCGGCTTGATCGGAATCGGGTTGTTCGAAGTCGCCGACGGAGTAGTTCTCATCCGCATTTTCGATTGTCAGCTCAATGAGCACAGCCGAGGACAACTCTTTGAACACTACTGGCTCCGCTCTGCGTCGAGCTTGAGCACTGTATGAATCAATCGGATACTTCAAGTCTAAAGCTTCTTTCACCAGCGCGGGATCGACGTTCAGCTTATAAATCCCGACCACATGAACTTTGGGCTGTGAGTTCATCTTCAAATCTTCAATGATTAAACAAAAACTCTTTGCTGCTGAGCAGCGCCCAATACATGTCCTCGACCAGCGGACGTTGTTCGGAATTCTTCGCATCCGCGAGGGTCTTCAGTATTGCCGCCTTCTCCTCTTTCGTCGGGTAACGCGACAGGACGCCGAGGTAGGCTTCTTCGATCAGTTTCTCCGATGACGATTTTTCGCCCAGTTCTTTCGCGATCGCGTTGTCCTTCGCCATCAGTTTCTCGTTGATTGAGTCGCCGTTGGCGATGTGCAGCACCTGCGCGACGTTCGGTTCGGCGGTGCGTTCGCAGGCGCACGTCTTCTCGCGATCAGGACGGCCGAACGTCTTCAGGAAGTAGGAAGCGATCTTCGTGTCCGGAAGCTGGATGGCGCGCAAGCCGACCGGATACTTCTCGCCGAGGCCGCGGTTCTCGTTGCGCAGGTCGGTGCGAAACTCGGTCGGCACGCCGGTCACCTGCGAATAGGCGTCGAGCAACACCTCGGCCATGAGGCGGCGCGGGTAATAGCGCGAGTAGAAGCGGGTGTCGGCCTTGTTCTCGGGCAACGATTCGCTGCTGCGTTGATACGTTTCCGATTGAAGGATCGCGCGCATCAGCGCCTTGAGGTCGAACTTCCCGTCGGCGAGATAATTCGCGGCGGCAGTCAGTAGTTTTTCATTGCTGGCCGGGTTGGTCACGCGCAGGTCGTCCACGGGATCAATCACACCGACGCCGAAAAAGTTCGCCCAGATCCGGTTCGCGATCGAGCGGGCGAAGTAAGGATTGTCCCGCGAAGTGAGCCAGTCGGCGAGCGCTTCACGGCGGTCGCGCGGATCGTCGAGTGGCAGCGGCTTGCCGTCGAGCGGCGTGGGCGGCTGCGCCTTGCCGGTGAGGGGTTGCACGATGTCGCCGTGGTCCGCGACGAAGATGATTTCGTCGTCGTCCTTGCCGGTCTTGGCGCGGACGCGGGCGAACAGGTTGGCGAAGCGGTAATATTGTTCGTTGGTCCACTTCTCCATCGGATGATTGTGGCACTTCGCGCAGGCGACGGACATGCCGAGGAACGCCTGAGTGGTCGTCTCAGCCATGGAGCGCGGGTCCTCGTGAAGCACGAAGAAATTGCCGGCGCCGTTTTCGAGCGTGCTGCCCTGGGCGGTGACGATCCTGCGGACAAACACGTCCCACGGCGTGTTGGCGGCGACGTTGTTTCGGATGAACCGGTAGTAACTCCACATCGCCGCCGGCTTCAGGCGTTTGCTGGAGACCAGCAGCAGATCGGACCATTTGTAGGTCCAGTAATCGACGAACTCGGGCCGCTGAAGCAACGAGTCGATGAGCCGGTCGCGTTTGTCTTTCGATTTCCCGTCGAGAAACGCGCGGACTTCCTCCGCAGTCGGCAGCGTTCCAATCGTGTCGAGGAACGCGCGGCGGATGAACTCCGCGTCGTTGCAACGGGGCGACGGCGGCAGGTTCAATTCGCGCAACTTCTCCAGCGCGAGATCATCAATGAAGTTGCGCTTCGGCGCTTTGGTGAAGATGGACGGTGAAACTTTGTTCGTGAACGACACGGTGACGGTGGCGACGGCGATGCGGCTGAGATACCACGCGGTGATGGCGCCTTCGCCGTTGCCGACGACGGTGACCTTGCCGTCTTCGCCGACGTTGGAGACCGTTTCGTTCGCCGAGGTGTATTTGGCCCAGCGCGTCACGTCTTCCGAATGGCCATCGCTGAAATAGGCCAGCACGGTCAGTTGTTGCGTCGCGCCGTTTTTCAGGGTCGTGTGGTCCGGCCGGACTTCGATGCGCTGGATGCGCGGGTCGTCAGGTTTGGGGCCGGGGGCGCCGGCGGCGATCCATTGAGAAAGGATTTTGTATTCGAGCGAGTTCACCTCGAAGCGTTGTCCGCCTTTGTGCGGCACAGTTCGGGTGGGTTTGATCAACATCAGACTGCGGCCGGGATCGGACGGGACAATGCGGCGTCCGCGCGCGTTGCGGGTAAGCGCGAGGTAATCGCCTTCGTCATCGAAGCCGCGCAGGGACAGTTTGAAGCCGTTCTGTCCGGCGGCCGCGCCGTGGCAGGCGCCGGAACTGCAGCCGAATTTGGCGAGCACGGGCTGGACATGGTTGCGGAAGGTGATGTTGGTGAGCGCGACCGAGTCGGCGTCGGCTGCCTTTGCGGAAAGAGCCAGGAGAAGGCCGCCCGCGAAACACGCGAAGTAACGCGAAAGACTCATAAGGCAACGGGCGGCGAGGGGCCGTCGTCTGCTGCGCCCGAGGCGCAAGCGCTGCCGGTTTTCAACTTCATGATTCCAGCTCAAAACAACTCCCGGATCGGCTGAGTGCCGTAGTTGACGAGCGGGAACGGCCGTCCGCTGGGACCAGGCAGTTCGGTAATCAGGTCGAGGCCAAGGCTCTGAAAGATCGTGGCCACGATTTCCGATGGGTTAACCGGGCGTTCGGCCGGATACGCGCCGATCTCGTCGCTCTTGCCCACGACGCGCCCACCCTTCACGCCGCCGCCCGCGAAGTAAACCGTCCAGCATTGCGGCCAGTGATCGCGTCCGCCGGCCGGGTTGACCTTTGGCGTGCGGCCGAATTCGGCGAGGTTGCACACCAGCGTGTTGTCCAGCATGCCGCGCTGGAACAGGTCTTCGAGCAGCCCGCTGTAGCCCTGGTCATACATCGGCGCGACGATGTCCCGCATGCCCTGAATGGACGTGAACGGTTTCGAGCCGTGAATGTCCCAGGTGATCTCGTCGAACACGGTGATGAACGTGTTGATGGTGACGAAACGCACGCCGGCTTCGACCAATCGCCGCGCGAGCAGGCAACATTGGCCAAAGCGCGTCATGCCGTAGCGTTCGCGAACCTTTTGCGGTTCCTTCGTCAGGTCAAATGCCTCGCGCGCTTTTTCGCTGGTCATCAGGCGATAGGCGGCGTCGAAACTTGAATCCATCAACTGCGCGCTCGGGCTGGCTTCGAAATCCTTGACCGTCCCATCCACGACGTCGCGCAACTGTTTCCGTCGCTGGAGCCGCGCCTCGCCGATTTCCTTCGGCGGCAGAAGATCCGGCACTTTGAAATCCGGTTTCGACGGATCGGCGTTCAACACGAACGGATCGTAAGCCTTGCCGAGGAACCCGGCATCCTGGCCGTGCGGCATGTTGCCGCCGGTCGGCCCCATGACCTCGGGCAGAATGACGTTGGCCGGAAGCTCGTTGCGCCGGCCTTTGAGAAACTCGAGCGCGCAACCGGCGTGCGGCGTGTTGACGCCCCCGGTGAACAGACGGCCGGTCTGCATCATCTGGTGACCAGTGTCGTGGACCGCAGCCGCGGTATGGTAACAGGTGCGGACGAGAGAGAATTTGTCAGCCAGTTTCGCGTGAAGCGGAAAGATTTCGGAAATCTGGATGTCGGGATTGTTGGTCTTGATCGGCTTGAACGGCCCGCGGATTTCGCGCGGCGCATCCGGCTTCAGGTCGAAGGTGTCGAGCTGGCTCGGCGCGCCGAGGTTGAAGATCATGATCACGGACTTTTCGTCGTTGCCGCTCTTGACGGCGCCGATTGCCTTCAGAGCCGCCCAGTTCGACAACGTGAACCCGATGGCTCCGAGCGCGCCGACCTGGAGGAAGTCGCGGCGCGTGATGCCGTCGCAGGTGGTGATGGAGCCTTTACCCGTAACTTTCAGCATAAGGTGACACTGGGCAGTTGATTGAAGAACCTAGTCTTCAGATGCTCCACGGACAATAGAGAAAATTGCCAAAGAATATGTAGAATTTTGCAGAAATGATCTGGACTGGGCGTAGGATTGGATCAGCCGTTCGGCGACTTGAAAATGCCCGAGCGAATCCCGTCCCGCACTCAGACGAGTTGAATTGAGGCAACCTGGCGTCAGTGAATAAAATGTTGATGAAGCCCGTGGGTTGCGTATTCTCGTCGCACAAAGCCGTGCAGCGAGCATCTGGTGGAGCTCAGGCGCCCGTGACGAAAATGAAAACCCAGGCAATGAACAAAACGTTTGTGGAGGACCGTTTGGAAAGAAGTGCGTGGCCCGATTGGCTAAGGCGGCTGACCAAGTTTCCCGTTCTTTTCTGTGCCCTTGCCCTTCCCTTATTCGGCTGCAAGACCGAGACCCCGCTCACGGGAAAGGAAATGACGCCTTACGGGACGGTCAAGCTCAGGGAAGGCGACACTGTCGTTATTTCTTTCCCTGGCTCGCCGACTCTTAACGCGACCCAGCAAATTCGTCCCGACGGCAAGATCGCCTTGCAGTTGGTAGGGGAGGTCACGGCAGCGGGAAAAACCCCCGCGGAGTTAGAGAAGGAGCTGCTCAGTGTGTACGATGCACAACTCGTACTGAAACAGGTTTCAGTTGCTTTGCAGTCGGCGGCATACCCGGTTTTTGTAACTGGTTCAGTGGTTCACCCCGGCCGGATCATGCCGGACAGACCGATCTCGGATCTTGAGGCGATCATGGAAGCTGGAGGGTTCGATCCCGCAAAGGCGAACATGACGAGTGTGGTCATCCTTCGGCGCGAAGAAGGCCAACTAAAGCACTACGTCAGAAATCTAAAAAGAGTGCTGGAGGGAAAGAGCGGGAAGCTATTTTACCTCAGACCATCTGACATTATTTACGTGCCGGAAAGGGCGTTTTAGGGCTTAGAGCATTCGAGCGTTGCTCGATTGGACAAGGCTGGC
Source organism: Candidatus Angelobacter sp. (assembly GCA_035607015.1). Lineage (NCBI taxonomy): Bacteria > Pseudomonadati > Acidobacteriota > Terriglobia > Candidatus Angelobacter > Candidatus Angelobacter sp. Next base: position 15,987 of record DATNDF010000497.1, read on the forward strand.
TGAGCAAAACCCGGCAATTCAAATCGGGTCGATCTGCACGGAAAGCTAGTTGGGGTGTCGTACCACCGTTAGCCGGTCCTATAACTCAAGCACACATTCCCTACCTTTGTAGCTTCTGCGAGTCTTCAGGAATGGTTCGATTTTGGCCGAATCAAACGTTACAACTCGAAGCAAACACGAAAGTTACGACGACCTTCAGTCAAGGAGAATGGGCTCCGCGACTTTGAAGTGCAGGTGCATTGCAGAATCAATTCAAACCATGCTGCTCCGGCCAATCGCGTGAGTTGGTACGAGCGTTTATGATTGATTACAAGAGAGTTAGAAAATCAGGAGAGCAGTGGTACAAAAGGAGCTAAATGGGGCGACGTGGCGTCGCATTACACCGACTTCGAGCATAATAACTTGTGAAAGACGTTCTACAAATTGTTTGGGGAGAGGCGAAGGCGGCGGAACATTCGTGCGGCACGCCGGGCTGGAAGCGATGCCTCGACATAGCGTGCATCGCCCTTGCGCTTCCGGCGCTGGCACCGCTCATTCTGATCATCTCGCTTTGGATTCGATTGTCGTCCTCCGGCCCCGTTTTGTTCCGGCAGGAACGTGTCGGATACCGAGGACGCCGCTTCACTTGCTTGAAGTTTCGGTCCATGAAGGTCAATGCGGACAATCGTGTTCACAAGGAGTACCTCAGGGGACTCATCAATTCAGACGTTCCGATGACTAAGATGGATGCCAGGGGCGACTCTCGATTGATTTCCATGGGCGCATTCCTTCGTTCCACCGGGTTGGACGAACTTCCACAACTTATCAACATCCTGCGTGGCGAGATGAGCATCGTGGGTCCGCGGCCCTGCATCCCTTACGAAAGTGACAACTATCTTCCCTGGCAGAAAGAGAGATTTGAGACCCTGCCAGGACTTACCGGTCTCTGGCAAGTCAGTGGAAAGAACAAGACCACTTTCAACGAGATGGTCAATCTCGATATTGCCTACGTGCGGAACAAGTCGCTGTGGCTCGATATTCAAATCATCCTGAAGACGGTTCCGGCCCTCATTTCACAGGTCCGTGAAACTCAGGCGAGTCGGAGAACGCAGTCGGCAGACAAAGTCGTGCTCTCGGCATAATATGAAAAATCAGATCAGCGTCGGAGTTGTTGGCTGCGGGTATTGGGGGCCGAACCTTGTCCGAAATTTTCGGCAGTTGCCGGAGTGCAACCTCAAGTTGATGTGCGATACCAGCGAGCAGCGTCTGGCGCATCTCAGATCGCTGTATCCCGAGGTTGAGGGGCATAAAGACTACGGCCACCTGTTGAATGGCGCCGGGCTTGACGCGGTGATTATCGCAACGCCGGTCCGGTTTCACTACTCGATGGCGAAGGCGAGCCTCCTCGCGGGCAAACACACTTTCATAGAAAAGCCGATGGCGTCATCCGCGGAGGAATGCGAAGAACTTGTTCATATTGCCCAGGAGAAGGGGCTCGTTCTGATGATAGGCCACACCTTTCTGTATTCGCCAGCCGTCAGAAAGATCAAAGAGATCGTTGATCGTGGCGACATTGGCGACATCCGTTATATCAGTTCGCGCCGCCTGAACCTGGGCCTTTTTCAAAAGGACATCAATGTTGCCTGGGACCTCGCTCCGCACGACATCTCGATCATCCTTCACATCCTCGACGAAGTTCCGGTCAGCGTAAATTGCCGCGGCGAAGCCCATGTCACGCCAGGCATCGAAGATGTGACCAACATTCATCTGACATTCCGCAAGCACCGCTCGGCACTGGTGCAGAGCAGCTGGCTCGATCCCAGGAAGGTACGGGAAATGACCATCGTCGGCTCGAAACGCATGATCGTTTACGACGATGTTGCGCCGCTGGAAAAAATAAAAATCTTCGACGCACGGGTGGAAGTACCGCCGCATTATGACAGCTTCGCGGAGTTTCAGTATTCATATCATTACGGCGACATGTATGTGCCGTATCTCAAACAGGAAGAACCGCTCAAAGTGGAATGCCAGCACTTTCTCGACTGTATTCGGAACGGTAAAACTCCGCTGACCAATGGCCAGAGAGGTCTGGAGTTGGTGCGAATACTTGAAGCGGCCTCTGCATCTTTGAAACAAAACGGCGCCGCGATCGACATCTCCACGAGCCAAGACGCCGCTTTCCCAATGGGTGTCTCTAAGGCGCGAGCGGTGCGTGAACCGGCCTTGGTTTGCGCATGAGAAGATCGAAGCCACCCGCGCGACGACTCTACCAACAGATTGCGCCGGACGTAAGACTGGGCCGGGGAGTTCGAATCTTTGGTTTCGTCAATCTTTACGGATGTGAAATTGGCGATGACGTAAAGATTGGCACATTCGTGGAGATTCAAAAGGGCGTCAAAATCGGGAATCGCTGCAAGATTTCCAGCCATACTTTCGTTTGCGAAGGCGTGACATTGGAAGATGAAGTTTTTGTGGGACACAACGTTACTTTCATTAACGATCGTTACCCCCGCGCGACGACGAGGGATGGGCAACTGCAGACTGAAGCGGACTGGAACTGCGCGCCGACGCTCGTGAAAAGGGGCGCATCAATCGGTTCCAGCGCGACGCTTCTTTGCGGGATAACCGTGGGAGAACGCGCGATCGTTGGTGCCGGCAGTGTGGTCACGAAGGATGTGCCGGCACACAGCGTGGTCGTTGGCAATCCTGCGAGGGTGTTGAAGGTGCTTTCGATCAACAAATGATATGCAGGTGCCATTTTTAGACCTAAAGGCTCACCACGATCCTCTGAAAGAGGAGTTGGTGGCCGTCATACGAGAGGTGATCGATAGTACGGCGTTTGCGGGAGGTCCGTTCGTAGCTGCGTTTGAGAAGGACTTCGCTGAGTTTTGCGGGTCTTCGTACGCGGTCGGAGTGGGAAACGGGACGGACGCGCTTTGGTTGACCCTGCTTGGGCTCGGCATCGGAGCAGGTGACGAGGTGATCACTGCACCGATGACCTTTATGGCCACGGCCGAGGCGATCAGCTATTGCGGAGCAAAGCCGGTGTTTGTCGACATTGACGAACGGACCTATACATTGGATCCCCGTCTGCTCGAGCGAGCCATTAGTCCAAGGACAAAGGCAATCATTCCGGTTCACCTCTTCGGTCAGACGGCGGACCTGGATCCGATTCTGGAGATCGCCCGGCGCCACAAGTTGCATGTAATTGAAGATGCATGTCAGGCACACGGTGCCGAATACAACCACCGAAAAGCCGGATCGATTGGGATTGCCGGCTGCTTCAGTTTTTACCCCGGAAAAAATCTGGGCGCGCTTGGAGAAGCTGGCGCGGTCGTTACGGACAACGAGGAACTCAGGAACACGCTTCAAACGCTGCGTGATCATGGGCAGGCGAAGAAATACCACCACACCATGGTAGGTTGGAATGCGCGAATGGATGGTATTCAGGGTGCCGCGCTTCGAGTGAAATTGAGGCACTTGGATCGAGCGAACGAAGCCAGACGTGCAAACGCAGCGCTCTATAAAGAGCAATTGGCGGGTGTAGGCGAACTGATTCTCCCTGGAGAGGCTGTCTCTTCCCGCCACGTTTACCACCTCTATGTCGTACGAACGCAGAACCGCGACAAGGTGCTGCAAACGATGGCGGAGAGGGGAGTTGCGTGCGGAATCCATTATCCTATTCCGGTGCATCTCCAGGAGGCGTACCGGTTTCTGGGGTGCCGCAAGGGTTCATTTCCGGTCGCCGAGCGCTGCGCGGACGAATTCCTATCCATACCGATGTACCCCGAATTGACGGCGGAGCAAATTGGGGTGGTTGTTCGTGAACTAAAGGACGTGCTGTGTGTTCCCTGGAGGAGCCATGCGCCTGTTACGTAAGGAGTGCCTGATCCTTTCGAGCCCCACAAAGCGCTCCCGGGGTTCGACCTCAAACCCAAATTCGTGGGATCCTAAACTGCGAGAACCAAGGGCGAAAATCTACCGAAGCTCCACCCTGACTTCCGAACCATCGGACCATCTGTCGTCTGGCGAGTTGGGCTTGAATATGGCGCACAAGGTTTTGCGCTGGATTGAGGGCGGTATTTTGGCCGATTTTTCGTTTACCCCCATCTTGTCGTCCCTTATGATGGCCAAGCTAATGCACAGCCTCCAGTCCCGAAGCGCAATGAATCTCTGATTGCAGTTACTAACTGACGAATGCCAATCCGGATGAACACAGAGGGAACAATGATGGATGACGAATCCGCAGAAACACGGCCCTCCGGTTTCAGCCTTAAGGACGTTTACTATGTGTTTTTCAGGCACAAAACGATGGTCCTGGTCGGTTTATTCCTCGGGATCGCCAGCTCGGTGGCGGTGTATTTTTACAAGCCCCCCAAATATCAATCCATCGCTGTTCTGTTCGTGCGTTACGTGGTCGAACAGGGCAGCAAGACGTTGGACCCGGCGGCGAACGATTCTCAGATCAAATCGCCTGATTCGGGTGGCGGCGGGATCATAGGCACGGAACGAGTGATTCTTGCCAGTTTTGACTCGGCGAAAGAGGTCGCCGCGATCATCGGGCCCGAGAAGATACTGGCAAAGGTTGGGGGTGGAACCAATCAACTTCAAGCCGCCGGCGTCATCACGGGAGACCTGGCCACGGAAGCGATGGGAAACGACATGATCAAAGTTACTTTTGAGCATCCCGATCCCGCATTGGTCCAACCTGTCCTTCGACAGTTGATTACGAATTATTTTTACCGTCATTACGAATTTCACCAACCGGGTGGTTTTGATGAAGTTCTCGAAAAAAGGGCCGAGGAACTCAGCGTCAGTCTAAAGCAGACCGAAGACAAGCTGACCAAACTCAAAAGAGACGCGGGCGTGAGCTCACTTGAAGAGACAAAAAAGGCGTACAGCGACCAGATTTCGAAGGTTCGCGCAGACCTGAGTGCCGCCCAGGCCGAACTGGCCGGAGAGAAGGCCGCGCTGTCGGAGCCGGTCGATTCACCGCGGGAGAATACCAACACGACGGTGATTGAACCGAAAGTTCCTTCCGACAAAGTGGACGAGTATCGAAACCTGTCCGCGCGGCTGGATTCGCTCCATAAACAGGAAAATGAGTATCTGGTTCATTATCCAGAGGGGAGCGTTTTTGTAATAAGTGTCCGCGAACGCATTGCGGACCTCGAAAAACTGAGGAGAAAACTCGAAGAGAATTACCCGTCGCTGGCAAAAAGCAGCGTGCTTGCTGCGGGCGCAAGCGGATCGTCAAGCTCGAGCAGTCATGTTGATCCATCCTTGGAACCGGGCCGGAGAGTAGCGGGGCTTGAGGCGAAGGTCAGCGAGTTAAAAAAACAACTCGATGATCTTCACGCCGAAGCCACCAAGGTCGATGAGGCCGAACCTGAAATAGTCCGACTTCAAAGAGAGAGGGATCTGCTCGATAAGAACTATAATTATTGCAAGACCAGCTTGGAACAGTCCAAGGCAAACCAGGCCCTCGGAGCCGGAAAGCTCTCAAACATCGGCCTTGTACAGGAGCCATCGCCACCAGCGAAGGATTACAAGAAGACGCTGAAAAGGATGGGAATAGCGTTCGCGTTCTGGTTTTTTGGCGGCGTCGGGCTCGCCTTTCTCATCGAGTTGGTCCTTGACCATTCGGTCCGACGTTCGGAGGAGATACCGACGAAGCTGCGCCTGCCACTTTTCCTTACGATTCCTCTTTTGAACCACCAGCGCCAAGCAGTCCGGCTTGGTCGGACCGAAGGTGCCAGCGCAGGACCGGAAGGTGGTGGGCCGGGCAGTGAAGGGGCTTCGGTGGTGGACACACGGAGTGTTGACAGGCCCGTTCCCACGACAGCTTCACCTCCTGAGGCTCACAATGGGTTGCGCGCCTATTACGACGCTCTGCGCAATCGCCTAATCACATATTTCGAAATGAACAACATGACCCACCGGCCGAAGATGATCGCGATTACCAGTTGTTCGAAAGGGGCCGGTGTTACCTCCACGGCGTCCGGACTTGCGGCGACCCTCTCGGAAACAGGGGACGGTAACGTCCTTTTGGTGGATATGAACTCTGGCCAGGGCGCGGCCCATCCGTTTTATCGAGGGAAACCAGCCTGTGGCCTCGCCGATGTTTTGGAGGCTGGGAAGCGATCTTCCGCATCGGCAGGTGCGGGTAATCTCTATCTGGCGTCCGTCGGTGGTGCGAAAGAAACGCTCCCTTGTTCTTTACCCGAACGGTTCACCGATTTGGTGCCAAAATTAAAAATGAGCGACTACGACTATATCATCTTTGATATGCCGGCGGTCAGTCAGACAAGTGTCACATCGATGGTGGCTACGTACATGGATTTGGTACTGCTCTTGATCGAGTCGGAAAAAACGAATCGCGCCCTGGTCGAGCAGGCGGGCTCGTTGCTTGCCGAATCGAAAGTGAATGTCAAAGCAGTTTTGAACAAGTATCGGCGCTATGTCCCTGACAGTCTTCAACCGGAACTGTGAATATCCATCGCTGTTCGCTGCCCTTCTTTCGTTGCAGGCGCTCGGACGCTGAGGCTTTGTCCCGTCCTTTAATTCGCTTTATTGTCGGCGTTTTCGATTGGGTGCCGTACCGCAGTCTTGTTCGGGTGAAGCAGAAACATTTTCTCCAATCGATGTCCGGGAGTGGCCCCTCTCTTGGGAATTCGCTCATCGACTTTTGCCCGGGGCGAGCCGGTTCTGTCGCTGTTTTCCGGCCCCGCTTGGGTCTGATTGCAGAATCGATCCGGATTTCAGTTCAATCAGGGATAGGTTTGAACTGATGCGTTGGTGCGGTTCGATTGGCGGACGTTGACTTGTATCCGCGCGCGGAGTTTATGGACTGCACTCGGGGCGTGGTGCGCTGTCAGCCGAGGGGTGCGCGAATTGACGGGGACGAAGTGTGCCCGTCGCCGAAGAGCGGTTATGCGTAAGGATCAAACTCGTTGTGCGGAGGAACCGATCCGTTCCCAGTTGCGTCGGCACGGCCCGCCGGGGCCCACCCCTCGCGTTAAAATATGGATCGACCTCGACAACACTCCTCATGTGCCCTTTTTCATTCCACTGGCACGTGAACTCGATCGGCGGGGCCACGGGACGGTACTAACTGCGCGAGACGCGTTTCAAGTATGTGAACTCGCCGATCTGAGAGGTCTCAAGTATTCAAAAGTCGGCCGGCACTACGGGAAGAATGCAATCCTGAAAGTATTGGGACTGTTCTGGAGAGCGGCACAACTGATCCCCTTTGTTTTGCGCGAGCGTCCGCAACTGGCTCTCTCTCACGGGGCGCGCTCCCAAATCGTGCTGGGAAATTTACTCCGGATTCCCACCATCCTTGTCATCGACTATGAGCACGCGAGAACGCTTCCGCTCGCAGGGCCGCGCTGGGAGATCGTACCCGACTCGCTGTCCGTCGAAGGATTTCGATGCAAGTCTGAACGCGTGCGCAAGTATCGGGGGATCAAAGAGGACGTATACGCGCCTGATTTCAAGCCGGACCCGGCTCTGTTGGAAGAACTCGGACTGCGCAGTTCCGACCTGGTCGTGACCGTCAGGCCCCCGGCGAGCGAGGCGCATTATCACAACCCGGAAAGTGAGTTGCTTCTGACCGAGTTGATGGCGCGGATCTGCCAGACCCGGGACGCCCGGGCCGTGCTCCTGCCGCGCAACCGCGAGCAGGAACTGAAACTTCGCGCCGAGCACTCCGACTGGTTTGTCGCCGGTCGGACCATCGTTCCCGCCCGTGCCATCGACGGGCTGAATCTTCTCTGGTTCTCTGATCTGGTCGTCAGTGGCGGTGGAACGATGAATCGCGAGGCGGCGGCGTTGGGGGTGCCGGTTTACAGTATTTTTCGTGGCAAGCTAGGCGCTGTGGATCGTCAACTGGAACAAGAGGGGCGGCTGAAGCTGATTAGCAGTGTTGAGGACGTTCAAACCCGGATCCAATTACGGCATCGCGATAAAACGGCTCCACCTAAAAACCGTCCGCGCCAGGCGCTGCAGGACATTGTGAACCATATCGAGGACATTATTCGAGTCGAGTATCTGCCCGTTGGGTCGGGCTCCGATAACCAGGTCGCGGACGATGCCCGGTTCAAAGATTAATCGGCCAATAGCGGCATCGGGCATCCACGCAAAATGCCGGCGCATTCACAACTGATGCAATGTCTGAAAATAATCGTCGTTGCAGGAGCGCGGCCGAATTTCATGAAGGTCGCTCCGATCATGAAGGCGGTTGAGGAGCACAACGCGAGGTGTGGCGAGGTCCGGCCGCGGATTGATGCCCGCTTGCTACACACGGGGCAACACTACGACAAAGCGATGTCGGAGGTCTTTTTTCGCGAGCTCGGGATCCGGCCACCCGATATAAACCTCGGCGTGGGCTCAGGCTCGCACGCCATCCAGACAGCGAACGTGATGGCAAAATTTGAACCGGTCTGCGAGCGAGAACGGCCGGACTGGGTCGTCGTGGTTGGGGATGTAAACTCAACCATGGCCTGTACTTTGGTTTGCTCAAAAATGGGGGTCAAGGTCGCGCATGTGGAGGCAGGCTTGCGGAGTTTTGATCGCACCATGCCTGAAGAGGTGAATCGCATCGTCACCGATGCTTTGGCAGATCTGCTCCTGACACCGTCGGCGGACGCTGACGATAACCTGAAACGAGAAGGCATTCCCGACTCGAAAATACGGCTTGTTGGCAACGTGATGATTGATGCGTTGATGGCAAACCTGAATCAGGCCCGCGTGAACCACCTCGTGGAAGATCTCGGTCTGCGGGAAAAGCTCTTCGTCTACGTCACGCTGCACCGACCATCGAACGTGGACGAACGGGAGAGCCTGGCCGCGATCATCACAGAGTTGAAACGGCTGGCCAGTCAGCTGCCGGTCGTCTTTCCCATGCACCCTCGGACACTAAAAATGTGCCGGCAATTCGGGATCACGATTGATGACGCCGAGGGTTTGAAGATATTAGAACCGATCGGCTACCACGATTCGTTGTGCCTTACGGAAAAAGCCCGGTTTGTGCTAACGGATTCAGGCGGGCTTCAGGAGGAGAGCACTTATTTCAGAACTCCATGCCTGACCCTCCGCCCGAATACAGAACGACCGGTCACGATAACCGTCGGAAGCAACCACTTGACGTCGTTGAAAACGTTGCGGTCTGATATCGAAACCATTCTCGGCAGCAGAACGTCCTTGGGCGCGGTCCCGGATTTATGGGACGGGCGGACTGCCGGCCGAATTGTGCACGCGCTGGTCGAGTATGCCGGCCGTTAAGCGTTGCTTTGCTCCGGATTGCGTCGGGGGCGATGCTCCCGTGAGACCGTGTTGCCGGCTAACTCCGAACTCCTTGAAGCGAGGTTCGGTGAGTTCAGAACCAAAGCCCCTCGGTGGCGATGGTGACCGGCTAATTAAGAGAATTGCAACCCGGTGAAATGCCCGTAAGAGAGGCCCCACATGAGCGCAGAGGTGAACTACATTGTTGTTAGTCCGGTCCGCAACGAGGCGGAGCACATTTCTCTTACCATAAATTCGATGGTAGCACAAACGATCCTCCCCACGCGCTGGATTATTGTGAATGATGGATCGACTGACGCGACTGGTCCGATCACAGAGGCTGCCGCGAGAGCGCACTCTTGGATCAAGGTTTTGAATCGCCCTGATCGGGGGTTCCGAAAGGCAGGTGGCGGGGTCGTTGACGCCTTTTATGATGGGTATCGACCCGTTGAACGAGAATCCTGGGACTATTTGGTAAAGCTGGATGGTGATCTTTCATTTGAGCGCGACTACTTCGAGAGGTGTTTCAGGCATTTTGATGACGACCCGCGGCTGGGAATCGCCGGGGGCACCATCTGCCGCGCCGTTCAGGATGGTGTTGAGGTTGAATCCCGGATCGATCCGAAATTTCATGTGCGGGGCGCGACGAAAATCTATCGAAGCAGATGCTGGTCGGATATCGGTGGCTTGATTCACGCGCCGGGTTGGGACACGCTGGATGAAGTAAAAGCGAACATGCTTGGCTGGGCGACGCGCACCTTTTCTGACATAAACGTGGTTCACCTTCGCCCGACCGGCGCCGCTTATGGGGCGTGGAACGACATGGCAAAAGGGGGAATGGCCAACTATATCGCTGGTTATCATCCTTTATTCATGTTTTTGAAATGCATGAGACGGATGGTGGAAAAGCCATACTTCATCGGGGGTTGCGCGCTTTTGTTTGGGTTCATCAGGGGATACTTGAAACGAGTTCCGCAAGTGGATGACAAGGAATTGATCAGCTACTTTCGCCGACAGCAAATGAACCGTCTTCTCTTTCGAAAGAGTCTTTGGGGGTGAGCCATCGGTTGTCTGGCCTTCGTCCGGAAACAGTTCACTCCGAAGACAACACCGAAACATATGTGCGGCATTTGTGGAAAATTACAGTTCGATACCGGGGCAAAGGTGGAACCCGCGTTGCTTCGCAGCATGATGGAATCGATAGCTCACCGCGGTCCGGATGGCAGTGGCAAGTACACTTCTGGCCCCGTGGGTTTGGGCCACACGCGGCTCGCGATCATTGATCTGAATACCGGAGATCAACCGATTTCGAACGAGGATAAAACGATTTGGGTTGTGTATAACGGTGAAATTTACAATTTCCAGCAACTACGCGACGAACTCCTGAAAAAAGGGCACGAATTTCGAACCACGACCGATACGGAAGTCATCGTGCATCTTTACGAAGAGTACGGAGTCGAAAGCCTTTCCCGGCTCCGCGGGATGTTTGCGTTTGCGCTTTGGGATGAAAAACAGCAGTTGTTATTACTGGCACGGGATCGGATTGGAATCAAACCCCTTTATTATGCGCACACCGGCAAAGCCATCGTCTTTGCGTCGGAAATCAAGGCGATCCTTGCCGATCCAAGCGTGAGTTGCCAGGTGGACCCTCAATCTGTCGACAAGTTCCTGACCCATCTCTGCCTGCCGGGGAAAGACACACTGTGGAAAGGAATCCGAAAGCTGGAACCGGGTTGTTACCTCGTTGCAAAGGGAGACAAATCCAAGGTGGAACGGTACTGGGATCTGCGTTTTGAACTGGATGATAAATGGCGGACGATGGATCAGGCCTGTGACGCCCTTTACAACCTGGTCAAGAGCACGGTCAGGGATCACATGATCAGCGATGTGCCGGTCGGTTTCCTGCTTAGTGGTGGAGTGGATTCGACGGTTGTGCTCAGTTGCGCGGCAACCGAGACGAGCAAAAGGATTAGCACGTTCACCGTTGGATTTGCTGATGCGGGCTTTGCGGACGAGCGGCCTTATGCGAAGCTCGCCGCTAACCGTTTCGGGACGGATCACCACGAGATCACGATTACTCCCCGGGAGTTTTGGGATTTCCTGCCAACGTTGGTTCGTCAGATGGAAGAGCCCGTGTGTGATCCCCCCGCGGTGTCGCTCCACTACGTTTCGAAACTTGCACGCCGTCATGTAAAGGTATTGCTCTCCGGCGAAGGAGGCGACGAAGCTTTCGGTGGATATCATAGCTACCGAAACTTTCTGCTGCTGGAGAAGTTGAAAGCGGCGGCAGGACCATTCAAGGGAGGACTGTCGAGGGCCTTTCAGGTTGCAGGGCGAGTTCCTCTTTTCAGCAAAATCGGGCAGTTTGCTCCATACATCGACACGCCGCCGGCGGAATACTATTACAGCCGGGCGGCCTCACCCTTCAGCTATTTTAACCGCAATAAAGGCAGGCTCTACACTCCAGGATTTTACGATCAAGTCGATTACAAACGATCAACAGAGGTGATTGACGATCTTTTTCAACGTGTTCATGACCGGCCTTTGCTGGATCAAATGCAATACATGGATATTAAAACATCGCTTCCCGACGATCTTCTCGTAAAGGCGGACAAGATGACCATGGGGAATTCGCTGGAGCTTCGAGTTCCATTTCTCGACCATAAGGTGCTGGAGTTTGCCGCGAGTCTTCCGTCGGACTATCGGGTGAAAGGCGCAACGACCAAACGCATTCTGAAGGCCGCGTTTCGGAAGCGGATTCCGAAGGAAATAATTAAACGCAAGAAGGCGGGGTTCCCCATACCGATCGAGCGGTGGATTCAGAAAGATTTGAGGGAAGAGGTTCGTCAGATTCTGCTCAGCAAGCGATGCGTTGACCGCGGGTATTTCCGGAAAGAAAGTGTTGAAGCGCTTCTGGATTCCGGAGATCGCGGACAACCCGTGGCAAAGGAGGTTTTCTCGTTGTTAACTCTTGAATTGTTGCAGACACAGTTTATTGACCACTAACCGGTTTTCCGCAGCGCTCCGCTCCATTCCGACGTGGGAACGATGTCTCTTCCGTTCATGCGCAATTCTAAGCCCGATGGCTTGACCGCCCAATCATGACCATTCTCGGTTTTCTGTTCGCGGTTGTCAGTTCAGTCTTGCTGTTTGTTCTGCCAAGGTGTTGGGCTTCGCTTCCTTTTTTGCTGGGGGCCGCCTATATGACGCATGCCCAGGAAATAGCGATTGGCCCGCTACATTTCCCTGTAATCCGCATTTTAATTGCAGTGGGATTTGCGCGGGTGATGTCAAAAGGTGAGCGCATCACAGGCGGACTGAAAGCTCTGGACTGGATGATGATCGCCTGGGCCGTTTGGACCGTTCTCTGCAGCGTGTTCCACACCGAGGGCGCTTTGGTCCTGCGTTTAGGAATGGTTTACAATGCGCTGGGTATTTACTTTTTGTTTCGGATCTTCATCCGAGAAGGTGGCGACGTGCTGAACGTGTTCAAACTCGTCAGTATTCTTTTCGTGCCACTCGGGATAGCCATGGTATTAGAAAAGCTGACCGGGAGGAACGCGTTTGCTTTGCTGGGAGGCGTTCCTGCACAAGCTGCGATTCGTCATGGGCATTTTCGAGCACAAGGCCCGTTTGGCCATCCTATACTTGCGGGAACTGTGGGTGCGGTATGCCTGCCCATGGCCATTTTCCTGTGGCGAACCCACCGGAAACTTGCTCTGACGGGAATAGCGGCTACGTGTGGCATCGTTTTCGGCAGCGGTTCCAGCGGACCGATCATGACCATTATATCCATCGTGGGCGCGTTGCTGCTGTGGAAAAGACGCCGGTATTTGCCGGCGATCCGTTGGATGGCTCTGGTTTTGGTCATTGCTCTTAATTTCATCATGAAGGATCCTGTATACTATCTGCTCGCGCGAATCGACATTACCGGAGGCAGTACCGGATGGCACCGTGCAGCCTTGATTGAAGCTGCGATCAAACATTTTGGGGACTGGTGGCTGGGAGGCACAGATTACACGCGGGACTGGATGCCTACGGGAGTCACTTGGAGCGGTAACCACACGGACATTACAAACCACTACATTCAGATGGGGGTGACTGGGGGAATGCCGTTAATGCTGCTTTTCATCGGAGTTCTGCTCGTTGGATTCTCCACGATTGGAAAGGCGTTGCGGGCGAGCAGAAAGGCACCAGTCGAACACCGGTTCCTGCTTTGGACGTTGGGTTCGATTCTATTCGGCCATTTGACGACCTTTTTCTCGGTGACTTATTTTGATCAATCAGTGGTTTTTCTCTACTTCCTGCTGGCGAGCATAAGTTCACTCGGGCCCGCGAAGCCGATTCCGGCACTCGTCCCGGCTCGAAATACAACCCGGACATCGCCGGATTATGCACCACATCTCAGTCATCATCGTTAGCTGGAATGCCCGCGAACACTTGCGGAATTGTCTGAGGTCGATCCGCAAAACCGGTGATCCGCTCGTGCGGGAGGTCATCGTGGTTGACAACGCCTCGACCGATGGTTCCCCGGAGATGGTGGAAGAGCAATTCCCGGATGCGACGTTGATCAAAGCGGAGAAGAATCTGGGGTTTGCCAGAGCCAATAATCTGGGCATTCAGCGTGCATCCGGTTCGTTGCTGGCCTTGGTCAACTCCGATGTGATAGTTCATCGCGATTGCTTTGAGCGACTCACCCGTTTTCTTGAGAGCCATCCGGACGTGGGGTTGGTCGGACCCCGGGTTGTCGGCGGCGATGGCAGGCTGCAACTGACATGTGGTCGACTGCCGACCGTTTGGAACACCGCCTGCCGATTTCTTGCGCTCGACAGGATACTGGCCCGGTGGTCGTGGTTTTCGGGTTTCGAAATGCGGCATTTTGACCATAACAGTTGTGCTGAAGTCGAGGTTCTGAGCGGCTGCTTTTGGCTCGCTCGCCGTGACGCAGTGAAAATCGTGGGGGGACTGGACGAAGGGTTTTTCTTTTACGCCGAGGATTTGGACTGGTGCAAACGATTTCGAAGCGCCGGATGGAAGATAATGTTTGTCGCAGAGGCGAGCGCCACACATTTTGGTGGTGGTAGTTCCTCAAACTCACCCTCCCGCTTCAACATCGAAATGATGCGCGGCAACCTGATTTATTGGAGGAAACATCACGGCGTGATCGGTCGGTCGCTTTATTTCCTCCTTTCCATGATGCGGCATTCTGTTCGGCTTGTGGCGCACGGTTTATTGAGATTCGTGCTGCGGGACAGCCGCGGCGAAAGCGCCCTCAAACTAAAAGAGGATCTGATCTGTTTGCGATGGCTGCTGACTGGAAAAGGTACTTGATGAGGCGGCGGTCTATCTCCATTCGAATCTCCCGCTTTCGGGCCTTCCTCTGATGTGGTTGCCGCTTGTGTTGCATGTCACATCTGTTCCAAGTCGACATTCGCCGTGGGAGTCCCGACATTGTGATGTCGGAGGTGCTTTCCACTCTTGAAGGACTTCTGCCCGTAAAATTCACCTTGGCGGGCCAACGTCGGCTCGAGGGAGTCGGAGAAATGATAGTCGGGGAACGCGCAGGCGGGACCTCGTGCGATGGCTCTGGCGTGGCTTCTAGCCTCAGCGTGCCGCCTAACGAGAACTCGGCACAGGCGTCGGTGTTGAAAGACGTGACTGTTGTTTTCGCGGACGATCCTCAGGTTCCGTTTCCCTTCCGAGGCAAATCGTTGCGTAATAGAATTGGTTGTGCGGTCAACGCCCTGAAGGTGATCGGAGGTGAAAAAGTTTTGGCCTCTGGCGAGGCCGGACCGCTGTGGACCCTGTCTACTATGGGGGACGCAAAACATTTTCGCTCCGCCTTCCCGTTGCCCCGTTTCGGCCCGGAAGGCGGACTCAAGGACGTCCTCAACGAGGAGCGTTTTGTAGAAATTCTCCCTTTGCTTCACTGGTTGCGTGATCTATGTGCGCCTGCCAGCTATGCATCTCCGCCTTTGAGGGCATGCTTCATGTTCGACGATCCCAATTTGCACTGGCAACGCTATGGTTATGTCGATTTCAAGCAAATCGCAACAAATGCCGCCAAAGAGAATTACCACGTTTCGTTCGCCACGATTCCTCTGGACTGCTGGTTTACTCACATGCGGACCGCCGCACTGTTCCGAACGAGTTCAAAGTACCTGTCGTTGGCAATTCATGGGAACAACCACACTCGCAAAGAGCTTGCTCGGAATTACACCAAACCCGAACGGTTATGCCTGCTCAATCAGGCAGTCCGCCGAATTGAACGTCTCGAGCGGTCAACCGCGTTGAAGGTCTGTAGGGTTATGGTACCGCCGCACGGAGCGTGCTCGGAGGAAATGTTGGGTGAACTGCCTGCGTGCGGCTTCGAGGCGGCCTGCCTTTCGCATGGTTCCTTACGAGCGCACAATGCGACCAAAGCGTGGACAAAGGATGTCGGCTATCTGCCAGCAGAACAGGTTCAGAATTGCCCGGTCTTGCCACGTTGGGGGCTCAGTGGCAATACGACCAACGCCATTCTCCTGGCTGCATTTCTTGGGCAACCGCTCGTGTTGAGAGGACATCAGCGAGACCTGAAGAACGGAATCGAGTTGCTTGATCAACACGCTGGGTACATTAACAGCCTAGGGTCTGTTCTGTGGTCCAACATGACCGGCGTTAGCCGAAGCAATTATCTTTGGCGAATGGATGGAGAGACATGCAGACTAAAACCATTGAGCCGCAACGTGGAATTCCATCTGCCGAGCGGCGCATCTCAATTGATCGTTGAGAGCCCCTTCGATGGTTTGACCGAACCGTGGCATATCGTGGATGGTGGAAGCAAAGCCGAGTTGACAGTCCTTTCTGGCCAGGGTGTTGCGTTGCCGAAGATGGTCAACAGAACGATTTCGGTCCGAATGCTTTCCTCGCAACCCGATCGGATTGGAGGAAGTTTGAACCCCTTAGTAATTCCTTTTTTTCGCAGGTTACTCACGGAGGGTCGGGATCGCTTCCTTTCCTTCAACTGAGTAAATTTACATCGATGCCTGCGATTGCCGCCCGTCCGAGTATGGCCGTCTGGTCAGTTTCTGGCCTCTCACTGTGGGTCCGCTGTCTCGCCGCGGGACACCGTAACAGCTAATGGCATCGGATAACCGAGGAATCCTGCAACCGTATCAAGGGCTTGGATTTGAACTCGCTGCTTGTTCGTCTGTGCCTTGTGCTTCTGTTCCCTTTGGTTCATTAAGCTAGGGTGGGCGCTGGTCGGCCTGTTTGGCATATGAATTGCGAAGAAAGTGTCGTCGAAGGAACACGTGCTACGTAGAGCCGCGACGAAAACTAATATGATCAAAAAATTCGCAACTGCATTCGCTTCATTATTTTTCCTGACCGGCGCACAGGCGGCCAACTGGTACGTGCGGCCAACTGCGTCGGGCTCGAACAGCGGCACGGACTGGAACAATGCGTGGACGATTTCCAGCATAGCTTGGGGAAACGTCAAGCCAGGGGACACCGTCTGGCTGGCCGGGGGGAATTACTCCAGTTCGTTAAAGCCGGGAGCCAGCGGAGTTGCGGGAAACTTGATTTACATAAAACGAGTCCTGGCTACGGACAACGTCCCGGTAGGAGCGGTTGGCTGGAACAGTTCATTCGACTCTCAAGTAACCTTGGCCCCGTCCAGCGGCGATGTGCTGTATTACGACGCTCCCAATATCGGCAGCTATATGTACATTGACGGACGGGTTGATAGCGGGATCAAACTTCAAAAAGCCAATACCGGAGGCGAGATTTATCCCGGCTGCATTCATTTTGCCGACGGATCGTCAGGCCAGCATGACATAACGTTCTCAAACGTTGACTTGGCCGGACCATTCGGCTCAGCCAGCAGCGGTTCGCCCAACTCTTATTTTCAGGCCTTTTCCATCCGTTCGTGGAGTGGCTCAGCTTTTAATCAAATCGGTCCTAACATACTCGTGACACATTGCCGGTTGCACGGCTCGGTCAACCTCGCGATTCTGGTAAACGCTACCGGCGTCACGTTCGATTCGTGCAAATGGTACGACAACTTGGTGGGCAACTCGAATTTTCACCAAAATATGTGCGAATTCCTTTCCTCCGGTAACATCACGTGGAAGAACTGCGAGTTCTATAATTGGGCCGTCGAAGGCATCATGCCTTACGGCAACGCGACCGGTCCGATCTACATTTACGGCTGCGTCTTTCACGATGGAGTTTCGGTTGCTCGTGTTCTCGAACCGTTCTCCTCGTATCAGTTGTTCTTTTGCAATAATACCATCTACAACGTGCCATTAGGGGTGTATTCGAGCAGCGGTGGCGGCTCATGGAGCGCAGGAAGCCAGGCGAGGAACAACATTTATTGGAACGTCTCTTTGGGCGGACTCGTTCCTCCGGACAGTGATTACGAGTTTTCCAGCGGAAGCGTCAGCGGTGCTCATTCGATCGGCAGTGGTTCAAATCCGTTCGTGAACCTCGCGGGTGCGGATTTTCATCTTACGTCAACCATTGGCGCCAAATATCCACGAGACAAAGGCGTGGCAATGGCCTCGACTTACAACACTGATAAGGATGGGAACATCCGTGGTACCGACGGTGCATGGGACGTTGGAGCCTACGAGTACTCCGTTGGCGGCCCAAGCACCAACGCGGCGATTTTGGTCAGTCCCCCCAGCCAGAATTTTGGCACCGTCTTGGTCGGCACAACCAACAGTCTGACCTTTTCTGTGCAGAACGTGGGTGGCGCGACATTGACGGGGACGGCCAGCGTGCCCGCTCCGTTCAGCATTGTTTCCGGTGGAACTTACAGTCTGGCTGCTAACCAGAGTCAAAATGTAACCGTCCGCTTTGTTCCTCTGACGGCCGGCCTCGCAAGCAGTGTTGTTACTTTCACCGGTGGCGGCGGCGCGACTGCGGCGGTCGCCGCGACCGTCACCCTTCCAGCCCCAACGGTCTCTGCGATTACCCAGAGCAGCGCGGACGTGGATCCCGGCAGGGCAGGCCTCCAAATCTTCGCCGGCTCGGTGGTTCAGTATTCTGGTTCCGCTTCCGATCCCAGCGGTCTCCCGTTAACATGGCAATGGATCTACACGGTCAACGGTGGGCCCGAGGTCGTTTTGCAGAGCGGTGCGGGCACGGTGCCCGGCGTTTCCTTCAACTATGTGGCGGGCACTGCCGGGAACACATACGTGTGGAAACTACGCGTCAGCAATGGAACCGTTACCGCGGAGTCAGCTTTGACGGTCGGTGTGGAGGCTTCACCCCCGCCCGCAGGCACACTCACTTTTGCGGGGGGATCGGGTGTTCTGACTGCTCCTTTTGTCGTGGCGAGCGGCTATGTTTCCCAACCGGTCGAGACCGGTGTCACGAACGGCGGCCAGGCGGTTTATAGTTTCACAACTACCAACTCGGGCGATTACGTTATCCAGGTGTTGGTGAATGCAGCCAATGACGGAGCAAACTCTTTTTACGTTAATATTGACGGTCAGCCGCAGGATCCTGATATGATTTGTGACCTCCCGCTCACCACCGGCTTTGAGCAGCGAATTGTTAGTTGGCGCGGAAACGGCACGTTTGACAACGACCAATTCATCCCGAAGGTCTTCACCCTGGCCCCGGGGCCGCATCAACTTGTCGTCGTCGGGCGGGAAGCGAATGTGCAATTGCAGAGCCTGTCGGTTTTACTATTGCCGACGACTCCACGAAATGTGCATGTGGTGGCGAGCCCCTGATTCGCTTCCGACCTCATCGCGCTGAACAGCATGCGACGGACGCTCCTCTCCTGAGCCACCCGAGGTTCTTACGACCAAGACCCGCAGGAATGTCGGCAAGTGGTGAGGCGCATCCTTCGGATTCTCCAACAAGTCTCTCATAAACAATGTGATCCTGCATTTGGCGAGACTGTGGTGTTTGACAAGGACGCGCGTACTTTGGGGTTGGCGGTTCCACTCGCTTGGCGCACGTTCTGTTGTCAGAAAATGCAGAATTGTTGTCAATCCCAAGGCGATCAGCATTGGCCACCATACGACGCTTTCGGATGACTGGTGTCTGGCTGATCTCAAACCATCACGACCCTCGACCGAGGCAAAGATAAAAATCGGCTCCTATTGCACTATTCTCCATGATTTCCAGTGCAATGCGGCGGCTTCGGTCGAAATTCAGGATTACGTGTTGATTGCTCCAAGGGTTTTCATAACCGACTCCGATCATGTCGTTGGCGAGAAGGCGGAACGAACAACGCGTTGTGGCGAATTTCGCACCCTGCCGGTGTTGATCGAACATGATTGCTGGCTGGGTGTCAACGCCGTCGTTCTGAAAGGCGTTAAAATTGGTCACCACTCGGTTATCGGCGCGAATGCAGTCGTAACCCGTGACGTACCCCCGTACAGCACGGTGGTTGGCGTCCCGGGCAAGGTGGTTGGACAAAAACACCCTCGCCCGGCTTCCTGATCCATCACATGCACAGCGCAGATCAATTGCCCGCCTCCAACCGGCTTCGATTGCTGGTTGCCATCGCGAGTTACGGGCAGAAGAATATTCCGTTCCTCAAGAAGATAATTCAAAACTACAAGAGCATGGCGATGGATGTTGACATCGTGGTGCTCTCCGAGGCGCCTAAAGATGTCGGAGCCGGGGTCGAAATTGTGGTTGGATTGCCCGACAAGAATCCGTGGTCCCTTCCCTTTGCTCACAAAGCGGAGATGGCACGGAACGCAGAGAAATACGATCTGTTTGTGTACACAGAGGATGACATTGAAGTTGCCGAGGCCAACATCCAGGCTTTTTTACGCCTCACTGCTTCGCTGCAATCAGAGGAGATCGCCGGCTATCTTCGATACGAGATCGGGCCGGGTGCCACGAAGCTATTGACGGACGTGCATGGAGCCTTTCACTGGAAGCCGGAATCGGTTAAGCGTCGCGGCCCCCACATCGTGGCCGAGTTTACCAACGAGCACGCAGGGTTCTACATACTAACGCAATCACAGTTGAAACGCGCGATTGCATCCGGAGGCTTCCTCAAGGCTCCCTACGAAGGAAGATACGGCCTGCCGGAAACTGCCGCGACAGACCCATATACGAGGTGTGGATTTCGTAAGGTCGTTTGTATCTCAATGCTTGATGATTTTCTTATTCGCCACATGTCCAATCTGTACGTCGAACGTCATGGCGTTTCGCTCGACGCGTTCAGACAGCAGGTTCAAACGCTTACGGACATTTGTGACGGCAGGCACGTGGCGGAAACTCTTTGTGGGGTTGAGTCAAAACTGCTGCACGGAAGCTGGTCCAAGAGTTATTACGAGCAACCCGACGAAGAGCTAATTGAAATGATACCCAGCGAGACCGAGACGATCCTTTCGATCGGTTGCGGTTGCGGTGCCACTGAAGCAGCGGTCCAAAAACGAGGAGCCAAAGTCACGGTTTTGCCGCTCGATTCAGTCGTCGGCGCCTCGGCCGAGCGGTTGGGGATGGAAGTAATCTACGGGACGCTGGAAAACTGTCTCAGGGATTTGCGTGGCCGGCAGTTCCACTGCGTCCTGATAACAAATTTGCTTCACTTGATGCGGGATCCGGGAAGCGCACTGCGGGATTTTGCGCGTTTCGTTCTGAAGGGCGGCACACTCGTGGCAGGCGGTCCGAATTTTAGCCGGGTTTCAATCTCCATCAGGCGGATCTGCGGTGACCTCGAAATCGGCAGGCTCACAAGTTTTGAGCAAAGCGGCATCAGCGTTTGTGGCCCCGGAACGCTTTCGAGATGCATCAGAAAAGAAGGAATGCGCGTCACCGCGGTTCGCTGGCTCAACCACGCAACCGGCAGTCGGAAATTGGACCGGTACCGTGTGCGTTTCGGACGTCTGACCGCGAAGGACTGGATTTTCCAGGCGCGAAGATAATTGGTTTTGTGCGGGTATAAGGGAAACGGGTGATTCCGGTGGCGCCGTCTCCACGTTTGCATGTTTATGGCACCCTGAACTCATGCATCGGATTTTGAATTTATGAAGTCGCGACTCATCAATCTCTATCAACGTGCAAGAATCCTGAAGTACCGGTTTCTGTCACAATGTAAAAATGTACAGGGCACGCCGACAATCTATCAACCGGTCCAGTTCATGGGACAAGGCACGATCAAGTTTCACGGCAGGGTCAATCTCGGTGTCTATCCCTCGGCGTATTACTTCAGCGGATACATTTACATCGAGGCGCGCAGTCCGTCTTCCGTCATCGAAATCGAGGATGGGGCGTGGATCAACAACAACTCGTTTCTCGTTAGTGATGGCCCGGGTATTTTTATCGGGAAAAAAACGATGTTGGGCACGCACTGTGAAGTCGTTGATTCGGATTTTCATGACACCCATCCCGACCGGAGAATGAGTGGCGTTCCGAAAACAGGGCGTGTTGTCATTGGTGAGAACGTTCTTATCGGTTCAAACGTCAAGATCTTAAAAGGGGTCCGGATCGGCAGGAACTCGATCATCGCGAACGGGTCTGTTGTTACACGATCATTTCCGGAGAACATGGTCATCTTCGGCAACCCGGCGAAAGGCGGCTTTGGCCTGACACCCGGCGACTAAGTGATACGATCTCAACAATCGGGTTGCATCGAACCGGTTGAACCTACCGGGCACAAGAGCCAAGTGACCGACCCAGAAAAAAAATCCTACGGCCAGATACTGAAATCCTCCGCACTGATCGGCAGCTCTTCGATGTTGAACATCGGGCTGGGAATCGTTCGGACGAAGGCGATGGCGGTTCTGTTGGGGCCAGCGGGAGTTGGCCTGCTGGGCCTTTATGGATCAATCGCCGACCTCACGCGCAGCATCGCCGGGATCGGTATCAACAGCAGTGGCGTCCGGCAGATTGCGGAAGCGGTCGGATCGGGTGACACCCTGCGCATCGCTCGAACGGTGACGGCGTTGCGCCGGGTGGCACTTTGCACGGGTGCGTTGGGGTCTCTCCTGCTTTGTGTCTTCAGCAAACCCGTGTCGCGGCTGACGTTTGGGGACACCGAACATGCGGGGTCCGTGGCATTACTGGCCGCCGCGGTTTTTTTTGGCGACATCTCCGCCGCGCAGGGAGCGCTCGTTCAAGGAATGCGCCGTGTTGCTGATCTTGCCCGGATGAGCGTGCTGGGCGCCCTTTATGGAACAATTTTCAGCATTCCAATCGTTTACATTTATGGCGAGCGAGGAGTCGTGCCGTCCCTCGTGTGCGTCGCCGCAATGGGTATCGCAACGTCGTGGTGGTACGCTCGTAAAATCAAAGTCGAGCGGATTGCCCGGAGCGTGCGGGAGGACGCCCACGAAGTGTCCGCCCTTTTGAAACTTGGAGTGGTCTTTATGGCGAGCGGGCTGATGACGATGGGCATGGCCTATCTGGCCCGCACGATCATACTCCGAAAGGTTGGTGTCGAGGCGGCGGGTTTTTATCAGGCTGCGTGGGCGTTGAGCGGCATCTATGTGGGGTTCATCCTGCAAGCGATGGGTGCGGATTTCTATCCGCGCCTCACAGCGGCTGCCAGCGACAACGTTCAATGCAACCGCCTTGTGAACGAACAAGCGGAAGTGAGCCTTTTGATGGCAGGGCCCGGCGTTCTGGCGACCCTCTCGTTTGCGCCGCTGGTCATCCAGCTTTTCTACTCGGCAAAATTCCAACCCGCCGTGGAGATCCTTCGTTGGAATTGTCTGGGAATGCTTCTACAAGTTGTCTCATGGCCGATGGGGTTTATCGTCCTGGCGAAGGGCGCACGGAACATCTTTTTCTGGGCTGAACTTGCCAGCAGCGTGGCTTATATCGTCATGGTTTGGGGAGGTGTTTTGCGGTTTGGTTTGCCGGGCGCGGGTATGGCGTTCTTTGGCTTATATGCGATCCACTGGGTCGGGATCTACATGATTGTCAGTCGGCTGAGCGGATTCCGCTGGTCAGCGTCGAATCGGCGGCTGGCATCGGTATTTTTGCCCCTGGTGGCCGGACTCTTTGCAGGCTGGTACTTTCTGCCTCGCGTTGCGACCGTCGCTTTGGGAGGGGCCGCCACACTGCTCAGCGGGATTTATTCGATCAAGAGAGTTTGCGAGTTGGTGCCTCTGGGCAGACTCCCGAGACCTGTTCGGAGCCTGTTGCGACTCTTGAAATTGACTCCGCCGGACATGATCGCATGACAACAGAACGGTGGCGACCGAACATTCTAACAGCGGCAGTATCTCGCTTGTTTGAGTCCGAATGAATTTTTTGCTCATCTACCCCAGTCCCGGGGTTTTGGGAGGAATTGAAACTCTAATCGCCCGATTGTCGCGGTGGCTGATCGGGAACGGGCATCGAGTGACCTTGCTCGCCGAAAAAGGCGGACAGTGGACAACGATTCTTCCAGAAGAGGTGCGCTGCGTCGTTCTCGAGAGGCGATTCCGCGAGCTTCACTACTATTTTCATGCGAAACGGGTATTGAAAGATTTCATCATCGGTCCACCTGACGTGATAAAGAGTTTCGATATTCCATCCTCGTGGATCGCGTGCCAGTTGGCGACGTTGGCGGGAAACAATTGCAAGGTTCTCGCGGGAATCTACAACCCTTGTGTTTTCAAGTGGTACTATTCGACGAAATCGCTGCCATTCTGGGATGACAAGGTTTTCTGCGTAAAGAATTTTTTGGAAAACATTCCTGCGAACGCACGCATTTTCTGCTCTGTGGATCAAATTGAAGAACTGGAAGAAGTCCACCATCACAAAGGAGTCTTGTGGCCGCTTCCCATCGATTCCGTGGAATTTGATCCGGCTGTGCGAAGGCCCAGGCCCGGTAAAATCGTTTCGATCGGCCGTCTGTCGCCGATGAAAGAGTACAACCTTTCGATGATCGACGTCGTAAGCAGTTTGATCCAAAGAGGGCACAACGTCAGATGGTCTGTTTACGGCGACGGCGAATATGCGTCGGCGATGAGGGCCCGAATCAAAGAGCGGAAGCTTGAGAGTGTGATCTCAATGGAAGGAACGATACCCTATCGGCTGTTATGGAAGGCTCTGGAAGACGCTTATGTATTCGTTGGTACTGGGACCTCGAGTTTGGAAGCCGCGCTTTTCAGAGTTCCGAGCGTGATTCCGGTAGCCTACGATCAGGACGGGCTAAGTTATGGTCCAATATATCGGCTTCCGCCGGGCAGTATCGGGCCGTCAAAGAATCGTCCGGAGTTTTCGAAAACGGCGGATGAAATCGAACGTATCCTCAAGCTGAGTCCCACTGAATATCGCACGGAGAGCGAGTTGGTTTTCCAGTATGTGCAGGACCACGTAATGGCGCGATCAATGGGGCGGTTTATGGAACTGGTGACACAGTGTGGTAGTGTAACGCCATCACGCTCCCTTTATCTGGCGAACTACATATCCTGGTTTTTGCGAAAAGCGATCAAGAGGCGGTCGAACGCCGGAGGCAATCACCACCCGGAAGAGCCAGTGTAAAAAGGAGATTTCCGTTCCCAAGCGATTCCATCCGAAATGCCCCCTTCTCAAAGCCGAATCGTTCGGTTTTGCAATGAATTCGCCTTTTTGAAGTGCAATCGCATTGCATAATCAATCCAATCGGAACCGAAAGGTTGGTCTTTGCAAACAGGATCACTGTTTGTCGTTGGAAATCAATTGATGTTGCTATTTCCACTACCGGGTACGGAAGGAGCTAAACACGGTTTCTGAGTTCTTGTGATTCAACTCGAAGAATCTATGCACCAGATACTGTTTTCAGCCCCTTTGAGCGGAGACACCAGTGCGAAAGCATGGGTAAGGAGAATCATGTGTCCTGCACACTTGGAATATAACGGTCGCTCTCGCTCGGTTTGTTTCGATGAATACGTCAATTCGGAACCCTTGCTGAGTTCGGTCATCCTACGACTGGTGCTCTCACTGGCTACTGAAGCGGGATACGGTTGGTGGTGGACGCAAGCCTATTTGAGCTCCACGCGATAATCCCTCCCGTGCGATCTTCTCGAAAAACATCCTGGGTCGTGGCCGTTTGCTTTGTGCTGCGCGTAATACACTCGGTGCATGGTCAGATGACGCAGCCGCTCGTGGCAATTCACGATTCTGAATTGACGCGTAATCTCGAGACGATGGTTGCCGCACCGCCAACTCCGACGGGTCCCTTTACAACTGGTTTTGAATGGTGGCTGACGGATTGGCATTACTTCGTCATGCCTGAATCCGTCAAGGAAGCCCTTCGATCGGACGGGACCGCCTTCACGGTTGTGAGCGACGCCAATATCAGCGCCGGCCTCTTGTTAACCAACGGACAACCAAAATATCCCATTGTCATCAGTCTTGCATCGGAGGCAATCAGCGATGACGAGATCGCGCAGTTTACCAACTATGTCGCGGCCGGAGGCACGTTGTTCATCGGCTCGTCTGCCTTCACTCGTAACACCAACGGGACAACTCGCGGTGATTTTGCATTCTCCAATGAGATGGGAATTCACATGGTGAACGCGAGTCTGCAGAATTGGGCGAACAACTCCACGTTTACAAAGACCGTTGATCACCGGATTGTCTCGCACATTCCTGGCGGTGGTTTAACCTGGCAGATGCCGCGGTTTTCCGAGGAAGTCCCTACCGGTATATCACCGGATCACTCCCTGCCGAACGTGCATGGAATCTGGCAGGTTCAGCCGACTACGAACGCCGTGGTACTCGCGCAGGGAGACCTTTTCCCCTATCTGTTGGTAAGACAATATGGGAAGGGCAATTTCGTTTATGATGCCGCAATGCAACCCCTGCTCGGGCACAGTTCGTGGGCACCTGGAATGTACGCTTATGTAATTTTCCGCAGGGCCATTGAGTGGGCATTCGAGTCATCCAAACTTCCCGTTCCCAAAGTCAGCCCGTGGCCTTACCCGTACGACGCCGCGCTGAACGTTCGCCATGACTTTGAGAACACGCCCAGTTTGATCAATTCGATTGAGGCGTCGGCTCAATTTGAGGCGTCGCTTGGGGTGAAAGGGGATTATTTTTTCTGCACAGGCACTCTTCGACAGGAAATGACGAATTCGCCGGCGACGATCGCAAGCCTTCAGCGCGCCGTAACGAACTACGGCGCAACGATAGGCCCGCACAACGGAGGCTTGAAGAACCCAAATAACCCGTCGCTGGTTCTTAGTAATTATGATTATTGGCACTGGGGTCCGGATGAGGCCTACGACTCCACCAACACTCTACCACCAGGTTACACAAACTGGCAGCATTACGCTGCCACGTCCGTGAGCAACGCGTTTTCGGATGTTGACGGATGGCTGTTCGGCATAACGAATGGTGGCGGAATAAGACATACTGTGGCGCCAAATTTCAATGCCACGCGTGAAGCTTCCTATCAAATCGAGGAGGCATTGGGCGTCCGAACAACGGGCGAGCAGAAACTTGGTCCGTTTCCCAGCTGGGTGCTTTCGACCTCGCTCAGCACGGCCGGCAAGCGTTATCCATTCATCAGTCTGCCGGTGAGCGACTGGTACTTGTGCTATCAGACTTCGCCGCCGTTCTGGGTCTCACAGTCCATGGAAACTATATTTGGTCATACGCCGGGAACTGTCCGGGAACTGGTGGACTTCTATTACGATCTGGGCGGGTTGATCAACGCATACTCACACAACACTTCCCTGGGGGGAGGGACTGCGGACAACAACCCACGCGAGTATGTTACGTATGCAGTAACAAAACCGCGAATTTGGCTCGCGAATGCCTCGAGCGTTTACTCGTGGTGGGTGGCCAGGACAAATGCGCAAATCACACCGGTTTTCACAACCAACGGCAATCAATCGATAATCACTCTCGCCTTAGCCGGTGTGACCGATGCCAACTCCGCGGTCGAAGTGCTGTTGCCGCATCCGTCAGTCTCAGGGCTGCAGGTCTTCACGAATGGCATTTTAGCATCCGGGAGTAGCTATCGGACGAACGGCCAGGTGGTCAAGATCCTTGCGGGGCCTTCAGTGTTGACCGCTGAAGTTCGCTACACTCTCAATCCGAAAGCTGTGGGTGACGTTTATAGTGTGCCAGCGGCGACGAACCTGATTGTGGCCGCGCCGGGCGTGCTCACAAACGATGAGGTGGGTGTCGGAACGAATCTGACCGCGGCGCTCGTGAGCGGTGCATCCCATGGAACGCTGACCCTGAACACGAACGGCGGTTTTACATATTCACCGAATGCCAACTTTACCGGGACGGATAGTTTCACCTATCAGGCGAATGACGGGGTCGCAACCTCGGATGTGGCCACGGCGACCATCACTGTGACTCCTGCTGGTGAGGTCTTTTTCGACGACTTTACCCGGGCAGCAAACGCGGAACCGTTGGCGCCATGGATTCCCGCCCTGGGCGACTGGACCATCACCAACGGAATACTGCGAGGGGCGAGTTCCGGTGTGGGAGAATACGCCGATGCATACGTGGCAGGAAACTGGAGCGATTTCAGTCTGGAAACCCAGGTCCAGTTGCCTGCGGGGGCGCACAACGGCGGTTTGACCGGACGATTGAATCCCCTGAACGGAGCAAGATACGGAGCGGTGATTTATCCGGAAGGAGTGGCTGGTCCATCCGGAATGGTGGCGCTGGTGAAGTTTTCCACGTGGAGGAGCATCCAGCAGATGCAAATCGCGGAGGCTCCAACAGTAGTCGGCACCGGGGTTCACACCTTAAAGATGAGGTTTCGAGGAAACAGGATCCGCGTGTATTACGACAATACCCAGGTTATCGACGTTACTGATAACAATTTTGGGGGGCAGCCCGCCTTCACGAGCGGGGCTATCGGCGCCCACCTTTATACAAGAACCGACCAGGTGACGTTCGTCGATACCTTCGATCAACTGAGTGTTAGTCCCATACCGCCGACGCCGTTGGCAGCCGACGACAGCTACACCTTCGCCGAGAACAAGACCTCGGTGGTGTCCGCTCCCGGGGTGTTGAGCAATGATGAATTAGGTCTGGGAACGAACCTGAGGGCCGAGCTCGCCAGCTCGCCGACACACGGCACACTAACCCTCAACACAAACGGCGGCTTCAGTTACACGCCGACTGCCAGCTATGTTGGAACGGACAGCTTCACGTATCGGGCCCTTGACAGTATTAGCAATTCCGATCCGGCGACCGTGATCATCACGGTGACGACCAATCATCCTCCGGTCGCGAATGACGACAGCTATAGTTTTGTCGCGAACACGGTGTTGACGGTGACTTCGGCCGCGGGGGTTTTGATCAATGACACCGACTCTGACGGAGACAGTCTGACGGCGACGCAGGTCACCGGTCCCACACACGGATCGTTGACGCTTAACGCGAACGGCAGTTTCACCTAC
>DATNDF010000498.1 GCA_035607015.1 Candidatus Angelobacter sp.
AGTCGAACGCACCTTTGCCTGGCTGGGCAATTTCCGCCGGCTGGTCGTGCGTTACGACCGCTCCCTGTTGATGTATAACGCCTTTTTCCATGTCGCCTGCCTCATCATCGCTCTCAGACACTTGTGAAACCGCTTCTAGTCACAGGAGTCGTTCCCTCAAGACGCTCAACGCGCATCGCGTATTGATTGTGTGCGAAATCTCCCAGCGTGGCCATGAAGGAGTAAAACGGAAAAACAACCGAAACAACCAACAGGAAAACGAAAAATGCTTTCATCGCGCGTTGTTCGCTAGACCCTATGGCTTAACTTGAAAGTGGAGCGGGCGTTTGATTTGGGTTGTAAACGTGGGTTATCCGCGAGTGCGGACTTATCCACACTGTCAGAGACCTGGCACGGAGCCGGGTTCTTGATAACAGAGTAACGAAACCAAACACCCATGAACAAAAAAGTGCATTATCTCGGCCTGGACGTCCACAAGGAAACCATTGCCGTGTCCATCGCGCCTGATCACGCTGATCTATCCTCCACCCAGGTTTGGACGTCCACAAAGAAACCATCGCCGTGGGCATCGTCTCCGGGGAGAGGTCGGTAGGGCGAATTCCCGACCATCTCCAGGCTGCGGACACACTAATCAAGAAGCTGCAAAAGCTCGGAGAGGAACTGCGCTTCTGCGACAAGGCCGGCCCGTGCGGTTATCCGCTGTACCGCTTTCTGCGCGGGCTGCTCAACAGCGCGGCGTAAAAACATTTTCAACCTTGAACTTTTGAAACGAACCTTCCCACGTCGTTCAATTTGGCCGCAGGGTGGAGCGTTAGCCGGCGCCGCGGCGGGTGCGGACAAGCGCATCATTGTTGGATTGGGCGCGGGCCATCCAAACGGCTTTCCCAGGTCAGGCAAACGACATCGTGGCCTTCGCTACTTCAGTGGATGCTCGAACATCAGGACGTCACAGATCCCGTTTATGGCCCCTTCAGCGTCTGTGATCGCCCCGAATCGGGAAGGGTGACATGAACGAGGGTGTCGTAGGCGTTGTTGGTGCATTTGCGGCCGTGGTCGTCCCTCAAATCCCAAAATACTTTGATAACCCCGTTGGAGGTGACGCCGTCAAGCGTTCGGAGTCGTTCGCCGGCGGGTGAGGAGATCTCGATGCCGTATGTCCCGTTCGGTTCCGACAGTTTCGCGCGGAGCGTCGCGCCGAAATCAGGATTGAAATGGGCGGAAGACAGACTGAACTGGCAAAGGTTGCTCACCACGAAGGGCGTGATCGGACCGACTATGGGCTCGTCGTCCCGGTCAGCACCATTCAACTCGAGTCCCAATTGCAGCGCGTGTTTGCCGGGCGATTCGTAAATCGTGCTCAAGACGATCAGGCAATTTCCGTTGGTCGCGCGTCGCAACTCAAATTCCCCGGCCACGCAGCCTTCGTCGGAATCCTCATCCCGCACGGGATCAACGAGCAAATACGGCGTGCCGATATTGGTCAGGACATCGTGGTTGACCGGCAATTCAAACGTCACCTTTTCCGGCTCCCCACCGGTCGTGACCGGCTTGAGCGTCAACAGTTCTTCAAGAGTGAGCTGGTTGGTGACAGCGGCATTTTTATTCCGCAGCACTTCGCCAAGCGGACGGCCGCGGAACTTCGGCTCGATGGAACGAACTTCGGGTTTCGCCGCAAGGAGTTTTTCGACCTTGGTCTGTCGCCTGGCCGTATTTCGCCACTGCTCCTCTGCCTGAGAATCCTCCACGCGATCCACTGCCTCCGCCCGGGCTTTCAATTCTTCCCGATGAAACGTTTCCACATCGGCGTCGGAAGCCGGGCGCGGCCAGACCAAATCCGTTCCCTGCGGGGCGCCCACTTCAGGCGAAGTTACGTAAGAAAACCCTCTCTGCCGGCGGCGTGGCATTTCTCCATTGTTATCAATGCAATCCAACCCGACGGAATACAAAACGAAATGGCCGTCATCTGTACGATGATAACGCAAAGGTTTGCCGTCCAAAAAATCGGTGGGTGTATCCTTCAACAGTTCCGGCGCGAGCTCCCGCAGCGTCTCCGGATACGAACCGATTCTGATACGGCGTCTCTCCAGGGCAATCGCTGTAATGACGATGCGACGCCGGGCTTCCGCGTCGGCTGCACGGCCGAGCAATCCCTGCCGCTGTCCTTGTGCATACAGTTGAGACGCCAAAGCAATTTGCCTCGTGTTCATCATTGATTGCATTCTCGAAGGATACTTGGATTGAAAATAGACCGTGTTGGTAACGCCCGGAAGCTCCCGCATCTCAGTCCATGTTGCGCTTCGCACGGCCCGTCGAAGTTCAAGTTCACGGTCGCGATAGTAGAGCAGCAGCGCCTTTTCATCCTCGAAGCTTCCGTGATTGAGGTAGCGAACCTGACGCCAATAATCCTTGAGCGCGGACCAGGCGTCTGGTGGCGAGTGAATGATTTCTCTCAACGTGGCGCCAGGACCGCTGAGGGGTCGTTGGCGCTCAAGCTGGCAGTTCGCCACCGTGCTCGCGCGGGTAAAGGCCGCCGTCTCCGGCAGGCCACGGAAGAAATCCGCCGACTCCCACTCGCGCTGAAGCTGAGCGAGCCGGTCGTCCGTCCAACCAGTCGATTGAAGGGCCTGCCAGGTGGCATTGTACGCAATGGTCGCGCAGGCGAATCGGACAAGGTGCGAAAACTCGGCAGGCTCGGGATCGTAGGCGGTCACCAGCCGCGTTAATGCCAGCAGGTTCGTCCACGCGGCGTCCTTGTTGCCGCCGTGCAGCTCGAGGACCGCGCGCGTGGCGAGTGTTTGGGCCAGTCTCTTCAACGTTGCAAGGTGCCGAAGCAACATGCCGCTGCCCTGGCTGGCAACCAGGCTGAAACGGATCGGGCCGGACAGCGCGGCTTCGCAGGCAGCGTCCAGCCCCGGCCGGTCTTCCTCCAACGTCTCGCGCAGCGCCGCCCAGAGGTCCTCGCCGGATCGACTCCGCGGTCTGTCTTGTCTCCAGGCCACGATGGCCGCGTCCAGCCCCACCGTCGCCATGAGGTCAGGCTGGTTTTGCAGGAACACTGCGCGGCGGGCGTATTCGGCGCCTCTCGGAACAGCGGCGATGACGTCGGCGTTGGTCAAGACGGCGGCGCGAGCGCGCAATTCATCGGAAATTGTGAAGTTGAATTCCGAGAGGTCGGTCTTGAACCCCTGCTGGCGCAAGGCGCGCCGGGTTTCTGCCACGGCCTTCTGCTCGCTGTCGTCGGGCCGCCAGAGAAGAAGCGTGCAGGCCACGCCTGTCGCCGCGAGTCCCGCCGTGATTTTCCACCGCGCCTTCATGATCGTTGCACTATCCGCGGCTTATCTTAGTTGACGAGCCGTGGGATTCAAACCGCTTGTTTTTCCGCGGAACAGGATTTCGCCGAAGCGCCGGCAGCATTTCCGCTGGCCGGGCGGACGTGAGAATCGAGCCTTTTTGTGTGAAACCGAGTCATGACGCGGCCTGTCTCTTATTTGTTGGGCGAATCCGGGTGGAAGATGTGTTCAAAACCGGCTTCCACCGGTATTTCACCGGACAGGAGACACCATGAAAAA
>DATNDF010000499.1 GCA_035607015.1 Candidatus Angelobacter sp.
AAGCGCACGAGGATGTGAGGCAATCCCGCCGTGCCGCAGACCAGCGCGATGATGAGCGAGTAGGTGTAAAGCAGGGCAAGTGGCTTCTCATGCTGCGCAAGCCACGCCTTCTCGGCTGTAGCAGCGGGCATGAGTCCGCTCTGATTGTTTTGAGTGGCGCTGCTGGATTGGAGCCGGTTCACGTCGGCTGCTACGAGTCGAAATGCCTTTTCGCCCGCTGGAACTACTGCCAGTCCGTTGGTCTTCAACTGTTCTTCAATCGCCGCCTTCACCTCACGCGCCGTGAAGATGCCGTCATTGTGAAAACGCACACCACTGTCCGGCGCGGCGCCACGCGTGATCAGTTTGAGCTTCGAGAGTTTACCGTTGAGCAAATCATCCACGCGTTCGGCTACGGAGTTGGTGTTGGGCACGAGCCTGCGCCCGGTGAGTTCCGCGTAAACCGCCAGCGCCTGCGCGACCGTGGGCGAATCGAGCGCGACAGTGAGGCGCTGATTGGCCCTGATGTCCGAGCGGAGGGGAATAGTTTGGGTGGAACGGGCTACCAGCCCGTTCCGGTCGGCGACCTCGCCGGCCGGAATGGAAGGGCGTGTCGAATTTGGATTGAGCGTTCTTGCCGTTTGCGACGCCACTCTCGTTCCGCCGGGCGGGTCGCCCGGCGGCACAGGCTGGTAGCCTGTGCTACCCAAGGAATTGGTCGCGCGCTTGCCAATCATCGCTGCGGCATTCTTCGCCGCCTTGGTCGTGAGCGGGCCGAAGGGGGAAAGCCACGTGGAATCGGCGGGGGCTTTTTCGGGGAGCGGCTTTCTTTTCAAACTAAGCTTTTGCTCAAGCGTAAGAGAAACCACATTTGTGTTGATAACGCTCGTCACGAGCCTTTCGTAATCTTCTGTTTTCCCGTGAAAATTTATTGGCGTCCTCGTTCCATAAAAAACCAAATCACCACTTGCAGTTATGATTTGATCGCCCTTTGCAACTATGACCGTATCGAAGTCTCCTTCCAAAGCGTAACCCTTTTGGATTGTTGAGTTCGCAGTTATTCCCAATTGCTGATTGTAAAAACCATACACCGCCATGAGCACGAAGATGGGCACGGAGATGGCGAACATCTTGGCCCAATATTGAAAGGCCTGCACCAGCGTGATTCCTTTCATGCCGCCGAGCGCGACGTTGAGCGTGATGACCGCGCCCACCAGCACCACGCCCGCCCAATACGGCAGCCCGGGGAAAATGTAGGCCAGCGTCGTCCCCGCGCCTTTCATCTGCGGCATCGTGTAGAAGAAGCCGATGAACAGCACGAAGCACACGGCGATCTTGCGGAACAGCGGCGAGTCGAACCGGCCCTCGGCAAAATCCGGAATCGTGTAAGCCCCGAAGCGTCGCAGCGGCCCGGCGATGAACAGCAGCAGAAACAAATAGCCGCACGCGTAACAGACCGGATACCACAGCGCGTCGTAACCGCTCGACATCACCATCCCCGCCACGCCCATGAACGACGCGGCGCTGAGGTATTCGCCGGAAATGGCGCTGGCGTTCCAGCCCACGGACACGTTGCGGCCCGCGACGAAGAAATCGCTCGCGGTCTTGGAGCGTTTCGCCGACCAGAAGCCCATCCAGATGGTGGCGATTACCGTGACGGCGCTGAAGGCGAAGATCCAGGGGTCGATGTTCATAAGGGTTGGTCTCGCGACGGACGCGACGCGGGCGACGGTCGGAAACGCGCATCCGTGCGCGGGTTTTGGAACGTTCCCTTTCCTTCATGCTGATTGACGATGCGGGTGATGCCATCCTTGAGATGCTCTTCGTTCATAGTTTTTCTCCTTCGGCACCGTCGCGTCCGTCGTGAGAAACCTGCTTCGTCCCTTCGCGGGCGATTTCCTCGACCTCGGCCCTTTCCAGCGCGATCGACCGCTGGATGAAAAGATAGGAAATAACCCAGACGAACGGAAAGAACAGCACACCGAGGATGAACCAGGTAAGCGTGAAACCGAACACGCGTGTCGCCATCAGTTCCGGGAAAAAGTAGTTCAGCAACGGCAGGCCGAGCAGCGCAATCAGGAAGGTGACGGCGCAGGCGGCGGACAATCGGAGTTGCCGGCGCATGAGCAGGCGCAGGAACACGTCGCTGTGGATGTCGGGCTTTTGCTCTTTCGGGGATTCCATGGCCACTGGTTTAGCAAAGCCGCATTCGATGAGCAACGGACGATTTCGAATCCGACGTTGATGAAGAGCGCCGTTGTATCAGTGCCCGGACTGCGGAGACTGCCCTGGCTGCGAAAGGACGGTACCCTCCACGAATCGAGGCTGACTTCGCTCTTTTCAACGGCGGGCGTGTGCCTTACCTTCACCGCACTTTCGACCATGCCGAGTGTCTATATCAAAACCTACGGCTGCCAGATGAACGAGCGCGACAGCGAGGCCGTCGCCGCACAACTTGTGGCGAAGGGCTACACGCTGGCGGTGTCGGACCGGGTCGCGGACGTGGTCCTGCTGAACACCTGCAGCGTGCGCGACATGGCCGAGCAGAAGGCGCTCAACAAAATGGAAAATCTCGCAGCGGAGATGCGCCGCGACCGGCCGGAGGTCGTGCTCGGTTTCCTGGGCTGCATGGCGCAAAGCCGCGGACGCGGGTTGATCGACCGATTGCCCGACGTCGATCTGGTCCTCGGCACGCAAAAATTCCATCGCACTGCGGATTATCTGGACGAGATTCTCACCGGTCGCCGGGACAAGGTGGTGGACGTGGAAGAAGAGAAAGGCAGCGAGGCGACGATCAAGGAGCATCTGCTGAATGGCAACGCGCAGACGAAGTCAGTCACCGCGTTCGTCAGCATCATGCAAGGGTGCAATCAATACTGCACGTTTTGCATTGTTCCTTACACGCGCGGAATGGAGCGGAGCCGGACGATCTCTGACGTCGTTTCGGAATGCCGCGAACTGGTTTCCCGCGGCGTTAAGGAGATCACGCTGCTCGGCCAGATCGTGACCAGCTACGGCAAGCGCGAGATCGGAATGAAGGACGGCAAGTCGGCTTTTGTCCAACTGCTCGAGGCGGTCCACGCGATCGAGGGATTGGAACGCATTCGCTTTACTTCGCCGCATCCGAAGGGTTATGGCGACGATCTCGTCGAGGCATACGGCCGGCTGCCGAAGCTGTGCGAGAGCGCGCATCTGCCCGTCCAGAGCGGCAGCGACCGGGTTTTGAAACTGATGCACCGCGGCTACACGCGCGAACGCTTCCTTGGCATCGTTGAAAAACTGCGCCGCGTGAAGCCGGAGATGGGTGTCACGACCGACATCATCGTCGGTTTTCCGGGCGAGACCGAGTCCGATTTCGCGGAGACCCTGTCGCTGGTGCGTGAGGTCGCGTTCGACAACGCGTATTGCTTCAAATACTCGCCGCGCAAAGACACGCCGGCGGCGGCCATGCCGGATCAGGTCCCTCAGGAAGTCATCGAGGAGCGGCACGGACGGCTGCTCGATCTGGTGAACGAGGTCGGAAAAGAGAAGTATCGCCGCTGTGTCGGACAGCGCGCACAGATTCTGGTTGAAGGGCCGAGCCGGAAAAACGGGGAACGCTTCGAGGGCCGCACGCGCGCCAACCGGATTGTGGTTTTTGAAGGCAATGAACGGCATCGCGGGCGCCTGCTCGACGTGAAGATCACGCGGGCCGGTTCATTCACGCTTTACGGCGACCCCGCGATCGTCAATCCTGACTGAACGACGCATGAAGCTTTCGACGCTTGCCATCATTCTTGGTCTGGGTGTCGGCCTGCCTCAAATCTACGGTTTGATGCACCCGACCAAATTCCGGGACGCCGTCCGAAAATTTCCGCGCTCGGAAACCATCGGCTATTTCTTGATGCTGCTGGGAACGGTTTGGTTCCTCTGGAACCTGAACCAGGAGAACATCTCTGATTTCGCTGCGTACAAAAAGGCGATGTTGATCGGTTTTGCCGCGGTGGGTGTCGCGACCTGCATCTATGTGCGGGATTTTCTGGCGGTGCGCGGGCTGGCGATCGTCCTGCTGCTGCTGGCCAAACTGATGGTGGACACCGCGCGCTGGGCGGACACCGAATGGCGGCTGGTGGTGGTGACCTGGGCGTATGTGCTGGTGGTGGCTGGAATGTGGTTCACGATTTCGCCCTGGCGGTTGCGCGATCTGTTGAACTGGGCCACCGCCACCGACCAGCGGGTTCGTGTCGGTTGCGGACTGCGCCTGGCCTTCGGGTTATTCGTCGTCGTCCTCGGACTCGCCGTCTTTCGACCGGTCGAGCTGAAGGCGGGGCCGCAGGCCGGGCCGACGCCGGACCTTGCCCGGTGATCGCACCGATGTGACTCCGGTGTGCGGCAAAATCCTCGTCATTCGTGGCGGCGCCATCGGCGATTTTATTCTCACGCTGCCGGCTCTTTCCGCCTTGAGGAAACATTTTCCCGGGGCGCGTCTTGAAGTCCTCGGCTACCCGCATATCGCGCAACTCGCTTTATCCGGGGGGGGCGTGGACGCGGTGCGTTCGATTGAATCCCGTGCCCTTGCCGGCTTCTTCGCGCGCGGCGGGCGGCTGGACGGGGCGCTGCAGAACTATTTCGCCGGCTTCGCGGTGATCATTTCGTATCTCTACGACCCGGACGGGATTTTTCAGTCGAACGTCGCAAGTTGCTCGAATGCGCAGTTCATCGCGGGACCTCACCGGCCTGATGAAAAAGAGGACATTCACGCGGCCGACGTTTTCCTGAAGCCGCTGGAACGGCTGGCAATCTTCGACGCCGATCCGGTGCCGGAGCTTTCAACCAGCTCTCACCCTTCAATCCCCAACCAGCTCGCGTTGCATCCTGGCAGCGGCAGCGAACGAAAGAACTGGCCCGAGGAAAACTGGATGAGGCTCATCCAGCATTTGCAGACTGCGACGAAGTTCAACTTTCTGCTGGTGGGCGGCGAGGCGGAACGGGAGCGGTTGCGCCGTTTGTCGGCGGTGTTTCGCCCGGAACGGCTCGAGCGCGCGGAATGCCTGCCGCTGGCCGAACTCGCGCGGCGGTTGCAGGCGTGTGCGGGCTTCATCGGCCACGATTCGGGCATCTCTCATCTGGCCGTTGCCGTGGGATTGACTGCCTTGATTCTCTGGGGCGAAACCAACGAGACAATCTGGCGTCCGCGCGGCACGCGCGTGACCCTCTTGCGCTCGACGCCGGGCTTAATGGATCTCCCGGTCGAGAGCGTGCGACAATCGGCTGATTCACTGTTCAAAACCTGACGTTCGTCTCTCGTCGCACGGAAGGGGGATCGGGCACGGTCGCGTCGCCTTTAGTCGTCCTTTGTTCTTCGTTGGACGAGACGCTGGATGTGTCTGTTCCGTCGATGCACCTTCCAGGCATCGAGCAGAAGGTATCCGATAAAGACCGCTGCCAGTGCCACGACGACTACGAGCACAATCGTCGGTACGCGCGTGGCGGTCGGATCGAACCGGCTCATTTTTGTGAGGTCCGGAATATCCGGTGTCATCGATTGATCCATTGCTCCAAAATGTTCCCCGGAGAGATCCGCCGGGTGCGAAAATGTAAGCCTGAATCGTGCCGACCCGGTCCGCAGCGGCACGATTTCACTGAATTGAAACAAACAACGAAGATGAATTAGTCGGAGGAATTCTTCTCCGGCATGTCTGCGTTGAGTCGCGCTTCAACCCCCTTGGACGAAGGTCTGCAGAGACTGGTTACGCGCGGCGTTATCCGTCTGCACAAAACAAAAATCCGCCGGACTGCCCACGACCAAACCGTGGTTGATTCCCGCAAACTCCGCGGGGCGAACCGAAAAACTGTCCCAAACATCCCGCCACCCGCAACCCAGCATTTGAGCGGCGCGAACCACGCCATCGAGCGGTCGCAACGCTGACCCCGCATAATTGCTGCTGCCCGGCAGCCGGACAATCTGGTCGGCGCCGACTTCGACCTCAAGTGCGCCAATCGTGTAACGTCCGGGCGGCGCGCCCGCTGCGGCCATGGCGTCCGTCGTATAATAAATCGTCTTCTTGTTCATCGCCCGGTGGATCAATCGAAAGAGAGGCGGAGAAACGTGGATTTCATCGGGAATCAAACCGACGGCCAGACCGGGGGTGTCGAGCGCGCGCCAGAGAATGTTGTCGTGGCGATCCAATTGCTGAGGGCAGGCGTTGCCGAGGTGTGTGAAGCCGGTCGCGCCGGCTTGAACAGCCTGTCGCAAAACTTCCACCGGGGAGTTCGTGTGCCCGACGCTGACCTTGACGCCCAGAGATACGGCCAGCGCGATGGCTTCCAGCGCTCCCCGCCTTTCCGGAGCCAGGGTCATCATCAAGGGGTCATTGCCTGCGAGAGCGCGAAGTTCGCGGATTTTCTCGGGCGTTGGATCAAGCATCTGTGCCGGATCGTGCGCGCCGCGAAAGCCGGGTTCGCTTGAAAGGAACGGGCCTTCGACATGCCATCCGGCGATGGCATGGAACAACTCCGCGGATTCGGACCGGAACTGTCGCAGCTGCTTCAATCTCGCCGTCAGCCGGCACCATTTATTGGTGATTAACGTCA
>DATNDF010000500.1 GCA_035607015.1 Candidatus Angelobacter sp.
ACAAGGGAGTAATCTCTTGTTTTGGTCGCTTGTCGGGTTAGTGTGCTGTCGAAAGTAACGAGTGTGAATCAAGTAGTAGCCCCTCTTTAAAATGAATTCAATCAACGACATCAAGGCACGAATCGACAAACTCGATCTCAGCCAACTCGCTAGCCTTGAACGATGGATCGACCAGCGCGAAAAATGGAAACTAGCGGAACTGCTCTGTCTTTAGTCGCTGTTGAGGCTCACATCAGTCGAGGAGACTTGTAGAACGAAAGCGGCAAAAGATTGCCGCAATCGGCGACTCTTCGCGAAATTTGATACCTCATAAATCGCCGTCAGCGGCCACGGACGCGTCCAC
The DNA here is from genome assembly GCA_035607015.1 of Candidatus Angelobacter sp. Taxonomy (NCBI): domain Bacteria; kingdom Pseudomonadati; phylum Acidobacteriota; class Terriglobia; genus Candidatus Angelobacter; species Candidatus Angelobacter sp. The sequence continues at coordinate 344 of DATNDF010000500.1, forward strand.
CATTCCGCCAGTTCAATTCCTTTGACACTTCGGCGAGCAGACGGTAGTTGTCTTCGCATCGTATGTTCGTGAACGCCCAATCGAAACGAGTCGCCGTCGCGCGTCTGCGCGCGATGCGCGTCGTTGGCTGGCAGCCGGCGTTGATTAGCAAGCGCCGCCACAGCGGATGGGCTTCAAGGACACGTTAAACACCTCGTCGAATTTGAACACCCACCGCTGCGAAGCCGGTGGGTTTTTGTTTTCCACCTCCGAGCATCGGTTCGCTTCCCATCCGACGAAGCCAGAAGAACTGATATGAGCACATCGATTGACGGTCCGGGCAGGGCGTCACGCGGTCCGGTCATCGCAGCGTTCGCCGCAATCTATTTGATCTGGGGCTCGACGTATCTCGGCATTCGTTTCGCGGTCGAGACCCTGCCGCCGTTCCTCATGGGTGGTGCGCGATTCCTGACGGCGGGACTCATTCTCTACACCTGGCTGCGTGTCACCGGCACACTCTCGCCATCGCTGGTTAACTGGCGTCATGCCGCTCTTGCGTCCACGCTGCTGCTGGGAGTTGGCAACGGGGCCGTCAATTGGGCGGAACAGAAAGTATCATCGGGATTGACCGCGCTGATTATCGCCGGGACGCCCGTCTGGTTCGCGCTGTTCGACTGGTTGTGGCCCGGCGGAACACGTCCCACCCGGCAAACGATACTCGGCATTGCGGTGGGCTTTGCCGGCGTGCTGGTGCTGGTCGGTTCACGCTCCACGTTGCATGGTGGCGCGACCGACTTCACGGGAGTCGTGGTGCTGGTGTGTGCGAGCGTCGCATGGGCCGTTGGCTCGCTCTATACGAAATATGCGCCGAAACCAGAATCGCCGATGATGGTCGCAGCCCAACAAATGATCGCCGGCGGAATCATCCTTTCACTGACCGGGCTGGCGACGGGTGAGGCCGCGACATTCGATGCCGCCAGAGTTTCGACACGCTCGCTTGCAGCTTTCGTGTATCTGACGCTCATCGGGTCGCTGTTGGGTTTCAGCGTCTATGCCTGGTTGCTCAAGGCCACGACACCTGCGCGTCTCTCGACTTACGCCTACGTCAATCCCGTCATCGCCGTATTCCTCGGCTGGGCGCTCGGCGGGGAAGTGCTCACGGCGCAGATGCTGATGGCGGCAGCCGTCATCGTATTTGGCGTCGTGGTCATCACTGCGCGCCGGACGCCGCCTGCTGCGTCTCTCGGAAACAGTGCCTCGGCGCGCCCGGTGTCTTAGCGCCTTTGACGCAGCGACAACATGCGCGTGATTTTGCGAACCGCTTCGGAACCCGCGTCGAACAACGCGGCGACAGACACACAAACGGGAACTCGAAGGTTTTGAGGAAGCTGCCAGATCGGGCACTCGCGCCCGAGCGCCGTTGCCCTCGTTACACACAGCCGAAGAACGTCATATATTTCTCGCCACGCGCTTCGCGCAGGAGCAGCAACGCCAGTTCCCGGGCGTGGTAGTCACCCCACATCGAGCTTTCCCCATTCGGCACTTTCTGGCCGGGCGCGACATGATCCCAGCCGTTCGGCCGATGATAAACCGAATGAAGGATCAAGCCCTGGTGTTTCGGATTTTTTGAAAGGTACGGCTCGTCGAAGAGCGTGTTCGCGATGGTCAATCCAGCCTGGCGATAGCGCCTGCCCATCTTCCTGTCACCATCTATCGCCAGATGGTTTCCCAGGCGAATCAGTCCCTGTGCAGCGATGACGGCGGCGGAACTGTCCACCGGTTCCCATTTGTTGAATGGGTCGCAGGGTTTGTTCGAATAGTTACCGAGCCGATGAAGATTCGGCGCGCCGGTATCCCACATCGGAATGCCGTCCGCGCAGGAGTTTTCAATGTAGAAGTCAGCCGACACTTCAGCCGCGGCAACAAGCAACGTCTCCAGAGAAGCCGGGTTTTTGGATCTGCGTCCGGACAACACGCCCGCCCGCTCGTGCAGACGACGGGCGGGCAGCTCGAATGGAACTGACTTGAGGACAGTGTTCACGTTTCTTTCGTCGAGAGTTCGGACGAATTCCAACTGCTCCGCGAAGCCAAGAATCGCCCACGCCAAACCGCGCATCCAGGTACTGAACGGCGAGTAACCCTGCTGCGAATTCGGAGACCGATAGCTGCCGTCGTTCACATTGAAAATGCTTTCATGCGCCACGCGGCCGCGCACATCGTAAGCGTCGCGACCCTCGCCGTAGTAGATGTTGTAACGCGCGGTGTTCGTCGCGTGCTCGATGAGTCGTTGCAGCAGAGAAATCTTCCGGTCGCGCTCCCCCATCAGAACATGGCCAAGTTGGTGCGCGACGGCGAGTGAACGCAACGAGCGCATCGTGTCAACGAACAGTGAATGCGGGCCATTGAACGAATAAATGAATCCCGTGCCATCGGCAACGCGCGTCCAGCGCGCGGACTGCACCGCGCCGGAAACCTTCAGTGCCAGCTCATACATATCCTGCTCCCGCTCGTTCAAAGGAATTTTTCCTTCGCGCATGAGCCGGAGCAGATTCCCGTAGGTGGAGATGTTGTTGAAACCATGGTCATGCACGCCGACATGCGACACATGCGGCGCCATTCGCTCAATCGTGTTGCGCCGGCCAATTTCCAAAAACTGTTTTTCTCCGGTCGCGTCGAACTGCAGGAGCGCCGAGCCGTATTGAAAACCCTGCGTCCATTCCGTCCAACCACGCGTCGTGTATCTGCCCTTCTCCGTGAACACCGGCGTCCCCTGCGCCGGTCTCCAGTTTTTTTCGATGCTCAGGATTTTTGTCGCGGACAGCTCGAACAGCCGCTCGATCTTTGGCGCGAGCCTTTGCGCGGTCAGTTGGTCGTTGATCCGGGTTGGCATTTTGCGTCGCGGGCGGGGAACCCGATGGGTTCAGAGTCTGCGCAGGTGGAACCCTCCATCCACGTTGATGATCTCGCCGGTGCTGAAGGGCAGCAAACCCCGCGCAATGGCGGCAACGGCCTTGCCCACATCCTCCGGCGCGCCCCAGCGTTGAACGGGCGTCAATCCGCCGGCGATGAGGCGATCGTATTTTTCTTTCACTGATCCGGTCATGTCGGTGGCGATGATGCCGGGGCGGATTTCGTAAACGTTGATACCGTGTTGCGCGAGTCGCGCGGCGAACAGGGGAGTCAGCATTGCCGGCGCCGCCTTGGAAACGCAATAATCACCCCGATTGACCGAAGCGGTGTAGGCGCTGATGGAGGTAATCGTGACAATGTTCGGATGGTAATCCGAGGGCGGGGTGTCGGCGTTGCATTGTTCAATCATCCAGCGCGCGGCAAGTTGAGTGAGAAAGTAAGGTCCCTTCACGTTGACAGCCATCAGGTGATCGAAGCTTTCTTCAGTCGCATCCAATATGTCGGCGCGAACTTCCGGCGCGATACCGGCGTTGTTGACCAACAAATCCAGCCGGCCAAACGTTTGCTTCGCGAATTCAATGAGTTTGTTCCGATCAACCGCATTGGCCACGTCTGCCCGGCAAATTTCAGCACGAATTCCCGGACCGCTCGCGCGGGCGCGACCGATACAATCCGTCGCGGTCTGGCGGGCAGCATCCGCGTTGTGGATAAAATTGACGATGAGGTCGTAGCCGATCGTTGCCAGTTCCAGCGCGATGCCACGACCGATGCCGCGTGATGCGCCGGTAATGAGGGCCACGGGATTCACGCAGGCAGGATAAATTTCCAGGTCCGTCAACGGAAGACATTTTGCGTCGTGATGGCACGGCAACTGGTTACAGTCGCCGGGGTTGGCGACATATACTGAGCGCGTGGTGACCGTGGGTGATTTTGCCCATCGCCTTCCTCGTGCTTGGGAAATTGCACCCAAACACAACGTGGAAGTTCGACGCGTCTCTTCCGTGTCACCGCGCACGGGAAATTTACGATTCCGAAGAAACGCCGTGTGTGCGGCCAAACGCACATTGAAACCGCTCGACGTGCGGTCTTAATCTGTTGGTCTGCCCAGTAGTGGGCAAAGTTTTTGCTCAATCCTCGGAGTCTTGCGGGCATGGCTGCTGCCTCGCGGGTCATCGCGGTCAACGTAAAACGACAGAAAGGCACGTTTATGAAGTACCTATCACGACGGTTGTCTCCTCTCCTTGTCCTCCTTCTGACGGTTTTCAGTGGCGCGCAGTATTTGTCCGCGCAGGATGTTACCAATCCACCGGTGGTAACCATTGTTGCTTCCGATCCAAACGCTTCAGAAATCGGGCCGGACACTGGAACATTCTCCGTGACCCGCACAGGGCCGACCAACGCGGATCTCACCGTTTTCTATCACGCCGGCGGCAGCGCGAAGCCCGGCGTCGATTACGAAGCGCTGACCGGGCATGTCCTGATACCTGCGGGCGCAACTTCCGCCGATATCACAGTGACGCCGATCAGCGACGTTGACACGACTGTTGAAACGAACGAGACGGTGGAAGCAAGACTGCTGTTGCCAATTGATCTGCCGGTCGCGAATCCCGATTCACCGATTTTTTTGAATTCTTACCAGATCGGATCGCCGAGCAACGCGGTCGTCAACATCGCCGAAAATGGCCTGGTCACCAACCCGCCGCCGCACGTGCGGATCGTGAGTCCGTTGAACGGCGCCATTTTCATCGCACCGGCGAGCATCACGTTGATCGCCCACGCGGAGGATTTGAACGGGCAGGTGGAAACCGTCGAATTCTTTGAAGGGACCAACAGTCTGGGGATCACGACGAATCTGCCGGTCGCCAATCCGATCGGGCCGTTTGTGCTTACCCTGCCGAATGTCGCCGCGGGCGCGTACACGTTCACGGCGAAGGCGACGGACGACCAGGGCGCGACTCGCGTCTCGGATCCGGTTAACGTCAAGGTGCTGGCCATCCCGCCGACCAACACGCCTCCGGTCGTGACTGTCGTGGCCAGCGATCCAGATGCTTCGGAGATCGGGCCGGATACGGGCACGTTCACGGTTACACGCACCGACGGTACTAACGATGAGTTGACCGTGTTTTACCACGTCGGAGGAAGCGCGAAGGCCGGCTCGGATTACCAGCCGCTGTCAGGTCACGTCACCATTCCGCCGGGCGCATCCTCGGCGGACATCACGGTAACACCGATTTCCGACGTGGACTCAACACTCGAGACCAACGAAACGGTGGAAGTGCGTTTGCTATCGCCGCTGCTGCCGTTGAACGACGCGGGGCTTCCGACCATCTGGCCGCCGCCTTACCTCATCGGCTCGCCCAGCAACGCGGTCGTGAACATCGCCGAAAGTGGCCTCGTGACCAACTTCCCGCCGCATGTACTCATCGTCAGCCCGCTGGACGGCACCAAGTTCGCAGCTCCGGCAACGATCCTGTTGGTTGCGCGCGCGGAGGCTGTCGGCGGCGTGACGAACGTGGAATTCTTCGCCGGAACGAACAGTTTGGGCCAGGCAACGTTTGAACCGACCAAATGCTCGGTCTGCCCCAATTGGGTCCTGACGTGGTCGAATGTGGTTGTCGGCGACTACTCTCTGACTGCCAAAGCCACCGACAGCCACGGCACGGTCGGAACCTCGGACGCGGTGACAATTCATGTGATCGATGTGCCGCCGCCGCCGGTCGTCACCATTGTTGCCACGGACCCGGATGCGTCCGAAATCGGGCCGGACACAGGGACATTTACGGTGTCGCGGACGGG
>DATNDF010000501.1 GCA_035607015.1 Candidatus Angelobacter sp.
CAGAGAGTCTGCCGCCTTGATTCGAGATTCTTCCACCGACTGGTGGAGCAATGTCTTTGTAAGCCATAATCGTCAGTTCAAAGTTTCAATTCGAGGGATGAGAAATAAGGCCAAGGTGTAGTAAATCAAGATAACTTTTCCGCGGAGGACTCTTCTGAACGAGGGCCTTGACCGGGCACGGCCGCCGAGTAGTTCAATCATGGTCTTTCAACTTCCCAAAATGAAACCGATGCCGGCCCTGGCTGGGCTCACAATTCTGCGTTTAATGTGTTCAACCGGTACGGTGCTGTCGGCTGGAAGCGTTGACCAAGAGGTGCAGAAACAACTGAAAGCCCAGTGCGGTAAGATGGAGCCAGAAGGTAGCACAGCCAATGCTATTGATTGAACAAACATCCAAAACGAAGAGCCGATCGGGAAACGAATCAGCGGACTATTGACACCCCTGAACCCCCTCCTTAGAGTCGGGCTGATCCATTGCAATCCTGCCCGCCTGCACGGCGGGTGCGATGGCCAGGGCATGCTGTGGAATGAGAAAGCTCACATCAGAGGATACCAGCTATCGCGGCAGTTGGTTCACTGTCGCCCTTTTGCTCAGCCTCGCCGAGTTATTTTCTGGCTGTGGGCAGGGCGGCCATCAGGCGGTCGTCAAACATGTTTCTGGTGCCCCTTCCTATGAAGATTTCGAGAGCATCCCGATAGCTTTGGAGCCAGTATGGTCCCCCACTGGGCAGGAATTACTGTACATGGCCAGCACGATGGTGCGAAAGGAGTTTAGGATTTATCGGGTTTCGGCGGAGGGAGGAGCGCCACAACTGCTGCTGGACGATGTCACGGCAGGCGAGCCCGCGTGGTCTCCAGACGGTCGGCGCATCGCATTTACCTCCAAACGCAGTGGCCGGCCCCAAGTGTGGTTGATGAATCGGGACGGCACAGGGCTGGAGCAGCTCACCAGGTCTTCTGCCGAATTTACCGGCCAAGCTTCCTGGTCGCCGAATGGCAAGGAGGTGGCGTTCTTCTCCATCCCCAAGCCTCAGATTTGGGTCATTTCTCTGGCCGACCGGAAGCCACGTCCGTTCGCCGTCGGCAATCACCCGGCGTGGTCACCCGATGGCAAGCGGATCGCCTTTGTGGAAGTTGCTTCTGAGACCAACAGCGTGACCGTCAAAGATGTCGCTACTGGCGCGGTGAAGAATCTCCGATGTTCCCAGACCATGAGCGGCGACAACCCCGCCATGCCCAGGGTCAGTTGGTCAGCCGATGGTCAGCACCTGATTTCAGCGATTCTAACCAACGGTTGCTGGCAGATAATTGTCATCGATGTCGGAAAAGACGCCCTCGAAGCGATGAGCTCGCTTGACGGCTCAATATTATCTCAAACGGTTTCGCCAGATGGACAGCGCATCGCGTGCTCTATCGAGGATACCGACCATCCGCCATCTATCCAAGTGCGTGCTGCCAATGGCACGGACAAAAAGCAGATCACGGCTGTCCCGGCGTTTGTTAGAGCGAAGTTGGTCACCTACACAAGCGCCGATGGCCTCAAGATTCCTGCGTTCCTTTACCTGCCAAAGGCTGATACTGCGAGACTCCCCGCCATCGTTTGGCTGCACGGGGGCGCGCACGGGTTCGCTGGGAACCAGTTTGACGATCAAATCCAGTATTTTGCCGCGCACGGGTTCGTTGTGCTGGCGGTAAACTTTCGTTCCAGTGCCGGCTTCGGACCCGATCTGGCGAGGCTCGATCCCACGGGCAAAAAGCAGATGGAGGACGTCGTCGCCTCGACCGCATATCTAAAGACCGTATCTGGCGTGGACCCCAACCGTATCGCTGTGCTGGGTCAGAGTGGAGGAGCCCTTCTGGCGCTGTTTGCGATTACCCATGAACCGGGCCTGTTTGCGGCAGCGGTGGACTTTTACGGGCCAACGGATTTGGTAACCTGGTACAAGAACAGTCGAGAGTCACGTGCCATGCTCATCGCGATCCTGGGCGGAACCCCCACTGAAAAGCCTGATGCTTACCGAGCTGCATCGCCCGACAAGTTCGTCGAAAATATCCGCACGCCCCTTCTGATCGTTCATGGTGATGCCGATGCTGCAGTGCCCATCAGCCAGGCTCTCGAATTGGCCAAATTGCTGCAGAAAGCCAACAAGCGATTTGAGTTGGTCCGCATCGAGGGCGGTGATCATGGCTTTCGAACGCGCAGGGCAGAGGCTTTGGAAAGGACATTTGTCTTCCTCTCCAACACGCTGCGCAACTGAAGAAGATCGAGCTCTCTCTGCTGGACTCCGATTTTCGGCGGAGGGGTTGCTAAACGTCTCATACGTGGGATGAGAAAATCCCAACTGCGAGCGTTTTGCTATGCCCAAAGCGATCGTTGGCGGCCCAGATGTCCAGCCCGGTGCCGTCGCCGCGAATGAACGGGAGAATGGGGTTATCCGGGACAGTCAGCCGACCGTTTTGAGTGGTGATTTTGGCGCCAGCGGGTGGAGTCACGTCTTTATAAGCCATGATTGTCAGTTCAAAGTTTCAAGATAAGGGTTTGAGAGAAATGTCGAATACGAGGGAAATCAAGATAACTTTTTCGTCGAGGACCCGTCCGAACGCGGAATCATTGGCCCAGCTTCTCCCGGTGCGGTTGATGATCTCGATTCCACCGAACCAAGGCCGCATCGCTGGTGTCTTCGAAAAGGAGTTGCAGCGTGGGCGATTCGACATGGCCGTCGCAAAACGCCACATTGGCCTTGCCTTGATGACGCGCATCGGATCTCTCGGTGCTTCCCAAATAATCCTGCAGGCCGTAAATCCGCCATAACGCCATTCCACCATCGTGGATGATTTTGTTTCCTCCTTCAAATCCGTCGCCGATCGCCATCATCTCGCTGGGATTTGCAACTTCCGATTCATTCACAGGCGGCGCGGCCAAACGCGGGCCGTTCCAAACATTATGCCCGCCAAGTCCGAGTGAATTCATATCCGTCCGCGCGCTCAACCCATACCAGTTGTAACCATAACTTGCGTAGCCTTTGTCCGGAGAAAAACCGGACGGCTTGTGGGCCGAGGGACATTGCCAGACGCCTTGGCTCAAATATTGGGAAACGGAAGTTCGATTCGTAGAGTTTGAAAGCTGCGTGTGCTGCAAAACAGCTATCCAACTCGGGTTTATCACCAACGGATACGTGTGATTCTCTGTGACGGCTCCCTGTAGAGCGAGACCAAGCTGACGCACGTTATTGACGCAAACCATTTGCCGCGCCCTTTCTTTTGCTTTCAAAACTGCCACGATTAAAAGCGCAGTGAGAACCGCAATGACGGCAATAACGCCCAGCAATTCGATCAATGTAAATCCGGATCCCGGGGCTCTTGTTGGCAAGCGCATGATCGTTCAGAGCAACATACTCCAAAACATCATGCGCGGCTATTTCAAGTCACCGCGACTGACTGTGATGCCAGCGGTTCGTCAGCAAATTGAGACTTCACTTGAGCCACCGCGTTCTCCGCTGTCAGTCCGTGTTTCTGGCGCAGGTAATCCACACTGGAAGCATGTTCAATGAATTGATCAGGCCAGCCGATGCGCACGACCGGCGTCGTGACATGCTTGTCACTGAACAGTTCGAGAACCGAACTGCCGTAACCACCCATGAGCGCGTGGTCTTCCAACGTGACCACCACGTCGGCCGCGCGACCAAAGAATTCCGTGATCGCGGCGTCGAGCGGTTTCGTGAAGCGCGGATTGATGATGGCGCAGTCGCAGCCGTCCGCCGCGAGTTGTTCAGCGGCTTGGCGCGCCATTTTCTGCATGTTGCCGAGCGCGAAGAACGCGACCTTCCGTCCGCCACCCCTCACCCTGCCCCTCTCCCCCTCCGATGGGGAGAGGGAATCGGAAAGAGGTGAAAAGTTTTGGATCACTTCCGCTTTGCCGATTTCGAGCAGGCGCGGCATGTCCTTGATCGGCACGCCTTCCGCCGGCCCGCGCGGATAGCGGATGAAACAGGGATGATTCTGGTGCGTCGCGGTGAACATCATGTCCACCAGTTCGTCCTCGTCCTTCGGCGCCATCGCGATGAGGTTCGGCAGGCAGCGCAGATAGGCGATGTCGAACAAGCCGTGGTGCGTCGGGCCGTCGTTGGCGCTCAGGCCGGCGCGGTCCATGCAGAAAATCACCGGCAAATCCTGGAGGCAAACGTCGTGATGCAGGCAGTCGTAGGCGCGCTGGAGGAACGTCGAGTAAATCGCGCAAACGGGATGGTAACCCATCGTCGCCATACCCGCGGCGAAAATAACGCCGTGCTCCTCGGCGATGCCCACGTCGTAGTAGCGGGTGGGCATCGCTTTCTCCAACGCCTTCAGCCCGGTGCCGCTGGGCATGGCCGCCGTGATGCCGACGACCGAGTTGTCCTTTTGGCAGAGCTTCACCATCGCCTGGCCGAAAACATCCTGCCAGTTCGGCGGCGTGCCGGGTTTCGGCGCCGGTCCCGTGCCGGTCTTGATGTCGTAAGGGCCGGTGCCGTGAAACTTTTCGGGGTGCTGGATCGCGACATCGTAGCCCTTGCCTTTTTTCGTCAGGACGTGCAGCACTACCGGCAGCTCGGAAATCTTCGCGTACTCCAGAACACTGATGAGCAGCGGCAGGTCGTGGCCGTTAATCGGCCCGATGTAGCGCAGGCCCATTTCCTCGAAGATGACGCTGTTGCCAAAACCGCCGCGGCCATCCGTGCCCAAATGACTGTCGGTCGGCCGCAGCGAAACTTCCGTGACCGCGCCTTTGAAGCCTTCCTCGGCCTTGTGCGCGAGTCTCAACGCCAGTTCGCCCTTGGGCAAACGCTTCATCAGCCGCTCAAAATCCTTGTGCAACCGGTTGTAGGAAGGGTGCGTGATGATCTTGTTCAGGTAATTGGCAATCGCGCCGACATTCTTGGCGATGCTCCACTCGTTGTCATTCAGGATGCCGACGAATTTTTTCGTCGTGTGCGCGATGTTGTTGAGCGCCTCGAAGGAAATGCCGTTGGTCAGCGCCGCATCGCCGAAGATGCAAACCACGTTCTCGTCGCTGCGCCGCTGGTCCCGCGCCGCGCACATGCCCAGCGCGGCGGACAGGGCCGTGCCCGCATGTCCCGCCCCATAACAATCGTGCTCGCTCTCGGTGCGGAGGGAAAAGCCATTCAAACCGTCCGTGGTGCGGATGGTATTGAACCGGTTTTTGCGTCCGGTGAGCAGTTTGTGGACGTAGCTCTGGTGGCTCACGTCCCAGACAAATTTATCCTTCGGTGTGGAAAAGACGCGGTGCAGGGCAATGGTGAGCTCCACCACGCCCAGGTTCGGTCCCAGATGACCGCCGTTCCTGGACAGGACCGTGATCAGTTCGTGGCGGATTTCCTCCGCCAGTTGCTGCAACTGGTCCAGCTTGAGTTTCTTGACGTGCTCCGGACTGTCCACCATGTCGAGATATCGGTTCATAGTGAGAAAAGGCAGGGTTTGTGTGATGAAATGATGCGCCGATGGATGACGAAAGAAATCAACAATCCAAAGTTCCAATACTCTGATGTCCCAGGGTTGTGCGGGTTCGCGTTCAAGGATGCGGGGAATTATTCCGCGGCGGAATCATCGGCGAGCGAGACCGGCTTGAGCGTCAGTTCGCCGCCGGCGCTTTTTTCCAGTTGCCGGATCTTGAGCTCCGCTTCCGAAAGTTTGGACTGGCAGATTCTGGCAAGGCGCGTGCCTTCCTCGAAGCGGGCCAGCAGCGTCTCCAGCGGCAGCTCATCGGACTCCATGGCTTCGACGATGCCTTCGAGCTTTTTCAGCGCCTCTTCAAAAGGCAGGTCTTTGGCGGTGGAGGACTGGGCTGCCGCCGCTTTGGTTGTCTTCGACACAAGACGGAAATTAGAACAAGCCGGACGTTGCGTCTAGCGGATTGTCGGAAGCCGGACCGCTCCTCTGAAACCGCAGGCGTCCATCGCAAAAGCATTTATGCCTGCTCAATCCTCTTCCCAGCGGAATCGCGCCACTGCAATTGCACCCAACAGGATGGCAAAGCCGAACAGGACGGCGATCGCGCCCAGCGCCGATCCCAATCCCAGCCCGCGCCACGTCGCCCCATCCAGTCCGTCCATCGCCCAGCGCGTCGGCATGACCAGGGTGACCTTCTGAAGCCACTGGGGAAAAATGAAGGATGGCATCCACGCGCCCCCGAGCATCACAAGCATCAGGATGGCGAAAATGGCGATACCGCGTGTTGCTTCCGGCGTACGGCCGATGGCCGCGAGCAGCAAACCGATGCTCGCCGCCAGCACGGCAATGCCGACATTGCAACCAATGAACCCCAGCCAGCTGCCGTCAATCCGCACTTTGAAAACGATGACGGCGAAACCCCAGCAGATCGCCAGTGTGATCAGCGAAATCAGCGCGCCGCTGGTCGCGCGGCTCCCCAGCAGCATCCCGCGCGAGAGCGGCGCGGCGCGCAGCCGCCGCCACAATCCGCGCTGGCGTTCGTAGAGAATGCCGACGCCGAACTCAATGGCCGCCATCAGCACAAATTGCATGGTCATGCCCGCAAACGAATGCGCGTAACCATTGTAGCGGGTCTCCTGCTTCGCCGTGAGCTTTTCGCTGCGCACTTCGTAAGGCAGCCGCATGCCGCCGCCGCCGAAGGGGCCCGAGTTGGTCGCGCCCGACGCCTCGGCGCGCGTCATCCAGCGCTCGGCGCTCGTGAGCAGTTCGCGCAGCATTTGTTTGTCGCTGTCGCTCAGCCCGGCGCCGCCGTCCAGCGAATCGAGCGACTCGTGCATCAGTTTTCTGCCGTCGTCGCCGGAGAACGCGCGCTTGCTGATCGCCTGCATCACGTGTTGCATCAGGATGCCCTTCACCATGCTCGCCTCGACGTCACGCGACGGGTCCTGCAGAACGATGATCTCCGGCTTTTCTATCGGCCGAAAGAACGCCCGCGCCGCGCTGTCCCCGAAGTCTTTCGGGAAAATCACCGCCACCGGCACCTTCCCCTGGACCACGGCCTGCCGCGCCTCCGCCTCCCCGAGCACGCCGACTCTGAGATTCGCGTCATTCAAAAGATTGGTGGTGATCTCCCGGGTGGCCGCGCCGCGATCCAGATCAACGACGTCCACCGACACGCCGGTGTTTTTATGTTCACCGCTGGCGCCGCCCATGATAAATCCAAAAAACGAGGCGATGACAATCGGCACGGCGATGGTGATGATCACCGCGCGGCGGTTGTTGAAATGCAGCGTGAGGTCTTTGCGAATGAGAGCGAAAAAAGCGCGCCAGTTCATTTGTCGCGGAGGTTATGCCCGGTCAGTTCGAGAAAGACGGATTCCAGGTTGGGACGCTCGCTTTGCAGGTGCACGAACGCCTGCCGCCGCTGTGTCAGAAAGCTCAGGACCGTCGGAGCGCTGGTCGCCAGTTCGTCGAGCGCCACCACCAGTTCATTTGCATTCAAACCCGCGGAGCGTACTCCCGCGAGGGTTTTCAATTCATCGAGCCACGTAGCGCCGTCCGGGTTCGCGAGTTCGATTTTCAAATGGCAGGCCCTGGTCGCGCGGTTTTTCAAGCCCGTCACCGTGTCATCGGCAATGACCTTGCCGCTGTCGATAATCACGACCCGGTCGCACAACCGTTCCACCTCCTCCATGTAATGCGTCGTATACAGCACCGTCTTGCCGCGGGCGCGCAGGGCGGCGATGTTATCGAAGATGGCGTTGCGGCTCTGTGGATCAACACCCACGGTCGGTTCGTCCAACAACAACAGTTGTGGATCGTGCAGCAAAGCGCACGCGAGGTTCAATCGCCGCTTCATGCCGCCGCTGAACGTTTTCACCTTGTCCTGTCCGCGATCGCCAAGGCCAACCAGATCCAGCGCCGCCGCCATGCGCTGCTTGAGCGTCACCGCTTCCAGATTGTAGAGCGCACCGAAGAACCGCAGGTTGTCGCTTGCGCTCAAATCCTCAAACAAAGCCAGTTCCTGCGGCACCAGCCCCATCCGGCTCTTGATCGCGTCGGTGTCACCCGCCAGCCTGCGCCCTTCGATCAACACTTCGCCCCGGTCCGGCGTAATGAGACCTGTAACGATGGAAAGCGTGGTGGTCTTGCCCGCGCCATTCGGTCCGAGCAACGCGAGGCACTCGCCTGCATTCACGTGAAATGATACACCATCCACGGCGCGCAATGTGCCGAAGCTTTTCGAAACCTCCCGCACTTCAAGCAACGCGGACTGCGGCCTGGCTGGCGTTTTCACTCTGCAATCTAGTAACTCTGCAACCCCGCGACGACGTCAAGTTGATTCGCCGGGTTTCGTCGGAATAAAAACAGTCGGGTGTCCGGTTTTGCTGCGCCTTGTTGCCGCCGATAACGCCGCGCAATCTGGAGATGCGCTGCGCCTCCGCGCGTTATTCCTCGACGACGCTGTGAATTTCTCCTCTTTTCAATCGCGTCTTCAACCGCTGGCCACGCCTTGCCTCGGCCGCGTCACGAATCACTTTGCCGGTCGCGGCATTGGTCGTGATGGAATATCCGCGCTCCAGAACGTTTGCTGGCGAAAGCAGGCGCAGGCGCGCTTCCACCGTCGAGAGCCGATGCCGCACGTTTTTGAAACCGTTCCGGCACCGCTCCTCCAGCCGGTTCCGCAGGTCGCGCAAGGTCTCGCGGCGATGCAAAAGCAATTGAGCGGGTCGAACTCGCGCAAGTCTCTGCCGCGCGGTCTGCCAGGACGTCGCCCGTTCGCGCCAGCGAAACTTCCCGGCACGCAGCAGGGCCGACTGCAAATCGTCGAGCAACTGCAGCTTCTCGTTCAGGCGCCGCCGGGGATGCGCTCGCGCAACCCGCAGCGTCAGTTGTTCGAGATCTTCCCGCTCGCGGTCCAGCCGACGCCGGACACGCTGTGCCATCACACCCCGCGCTTCCTCAACGAAGTCGCGGCTGGCAAACACGCCTTCAGTAATGATTTCCGCCGCGGCACTGGGCGTGGCGGCCCGCACGTCCGCGACAAAATCACCGATGGTAAAATCAATTTCGTGTCCGACCGCAGACACGACGGGAATCGCCGATTCAAAAATCGCGCGGGCGACAACCTCCTCGTTGAACGCCCATAAATCCTCCAGGCTCCCGCCGCCGCGCGTAACCAGAATCAAATCAATTCTGGGTTCCGGGTTCTGGATTCTGAATTCGTTCAACAGCCGGATCGCTTCGGCAATTTCCTCCGCCGCGCCGTCGCCTTGCACCCGGCATGGCGCGAGAACGATTTCCAACGCCGGATTTCGCCGCTGCACGACATGCAACACGTCGCGAATCGCAGCGCCCGTCGGCGATGTGATCAGCCCGATGCGTTGCGGATATTTTGGTAGCCGACGTTTCCTTTCGGTCTCGAACAGCCCTTCCGCCGCAAGCTTCTGTTTGAGTTTCTCGAATGCGATTTGCAATGCTCCAACACCCTGCAACTCCACCGCGCGCACGATGAGCTGGTATTGCCCGCGCGCCTCATAGACCGTCACGTCGCCTTGCAGCAAAACTTTTTGCCCGTCTGCCAGCAGATGGCGGTGCGGGACCTTTTCGCGGCTAAACAGAACGCAGCTCAACTGCGACGCCGCGTCCTTGAGCGTGAAATAAATGTGCCCGGAACTTTGAGCGCGAAGATTTGTGACCTCGCCCGTGACCCAGATTGAACCGACCTGTTTCTCCAGCAACTGCTTGACCTGCGCTGTCAATTCGCTGACCGACAACACACGTCGGGTCTGTTCCGTCGGAAACAACTCGCCGAAGTCCCATTGTGATTTGGTTTGCTTGCTCATCCAATTTCCAATTCATTAACTCACAGATTGAAAGCGGAGAAAATACGGAAATTTCGACATCCTGTTGTGTTAGTCTTTGGGGCTGGTGCAACAAGAGGCGCTCTGTCCGCCAATCCCGATCAGCCCCCACCCCTGGATACAGATTTTTTTGACCTCATCGGTAGAATCAAAGGACATGGAACGCCCCTGTTGGCAAAACGTGTATTGAAGGATGTTTAGGAGCTTTATCGGAGAACGAGCAACATCAGCCTTGAAGGATATTATCGCGACATTGAAACTCGCGCTATTATTGGACGATTTGCAAAATCTGTTAACCAGCCAAAAGATTGGAAACGTCGACAAGACGACTTGGAAGAACTTATCCGCCGAGTTTATATACACACGACGTGTGACACGACCCAAACGCCTGTTCGACCGTACGAAAGCAAGCTTCACTCGATGATTCTTCGCATTTTGTCGGATAGGGATTCTATCTTGACCTTCAATTACGACCTCGTGATTGAAGAGTCGTTTGAGTCCGCAAAGCTTTGGAATCCGGTCACTGGATATGGTGTGACTACGGGCGGCAAAAGAGGTGATTGGTCTCGTCGTTGGCTCAAGAGTCATAAAGCAAATAAACGCGGCGGACAAAGCAAAATTCAACTCTTGAAATTACACGGCAGCGTCAATTGGACTCTTTACAATAATAAGACCATTCGATTGAAGCCGCGTCCATACGTCGTCCGAACCAAGAATCGCAATCCTTCATTTGAAAAAATCTCGATACTTGCGCCAGGTTGGAACAAGCCGATTCACAAAAATCCTTACAAAAGATTCTGGCGAGAGGCTCGGCTTCGACTCGAACAATGTAAGAGTCTCGTGATCTTAGGATATTCGTTGCCAGAAACTGATTTGTTAGCCAAAGCTTTGCTCGCTGAAGTGGTTCGCCTCCGTAGTGCCCGGGGCAATTGCCTTCGTGAACTGCATCTGTGTGATCCAAGCGATATTGTAAAACAACGCTTCATCGATCTTTTTACCCCGGCACTGGAATCGCGAGGACAAGTTTTTAGGTATGCGAACATCCAAGAGTTTGCCGACCGGATAAAGGCCTGACCGCTTGTTCGCTCTATAGTGTTTCTGAGATGCTCTGAATCCTGACCGCTTTGCCGCTGGCTTCATCAACTTCCACCACCACGCCCTGCAACAGAACCCGTTCCTTCGCCACTTCAAATCGCTGCGGTTGATTCGTCAAAAAGCGTTTGATGACCGGGTCGATCTCACGGCCCAGCACACTCTCGTGCGGGCCGGTAAAGCCGGCGTCGCAGAGGAAGGCGGTGCCACCCGGAAAAATCTGTTCGTCCGCCGTCTGCACGTGCGTGTGCGTGCCCACCACCGCGCTCACCTGCCCGTCCAGCATTCGCGCGAAGGCAATCTTTTCCGAGGTCGCCTCGGCATGAAAATCCACGAAGATGATGTTTGTCCGCCGCCGCAGGCGTTCGACTTCCTCGCGGCCCGACAAAAACGGATTCTCCAGCGCCGGCATGAACGTGCGCCCTTGAAGGTTCAGCACCGCAATCTGAACCGGGTTTTGAGTTTTTGATTTTGAATTTTGAATTTCAAACACCGCGCTCCCCTGCCCCGGCGTGCCAGGCGGATAGTTGAGGGGTCGGAGAAAACGCTTTTCGTTTTCGAGCAGTGCGCCGACTTCCTTCTGGTCCCAGAGATGGTCGCCGCTGGTAATCACGTCCACGCCCGCGGAAAAGATTTCATCCGCGGTCTTTGGCGTGATGCCCGAGCCACCGGCGGAATTCTCGCCGTTGGCGATGACGAAATCGAGCGCGTGGTGTTCGCGGAGTCCGGGCAGCAATTTCCCGACGGCGTTGCGCCCGGGTTGCCCCACGATGTCACCAATAAAAAGGACCTTCACAGGCGCAACAGTAGTGAAAGGACGCCAATTTGGAATTTCAAACTTCAAAATCCGTGCCGCAATTCATTTTCGGTTTGCCTTTCTGCGCAGGTTGCATTGTCGTGGCGTCATGAAAACCACGCGCTGCCTCCTGATTCCTGTCTTTTTGCTGCACCTGGCCGGCTATTCCGCCCGGGCGCATCCGGCTGATGACACCCGCGTCGTCGTCGGGGAAATGACCGTGGCGGCGAACAATCTCCTGGCGACGCTCACCTCCGAACAGGCGGCCAAAATCATTTACCCGTTGGACGACAAGGAGCGGTTCAACTGGCATTTTATTCCGCGCGAGCGCAACGGACTTCCATTCAAGGAAATGGCGCCGGAACAAAAGCACCTCGCGCACGCGCTGTTGAGCACGGCGTTGAGCCATCGCGGTTATGTGAAAGTCTCGACGATCATGAGTCTGGAGCAGGTGCTGCGCGACCTCGAGCAGGGCAAAGGCCCGGTCCGCGACCCGGAGCGTTATTTCGTGACGATTTTCGGCAAGCCGGACGCGAACGGCACCTGGGGTTGGCGGGTTGAAGGGCACCACCTCTCGCTCAACTTCATGATCGTTGATGGCAGTGAGATTTCCGTCACGCCGTCCTTCCTTGGCTCAAATCCCGGCGAAGTCCGGGAAGGACCGCGCAAAGGATTGCGCGTGCTCGGCGCGGAAGAGGACCTGGCGCGGCAACTGGTCAAGTCCTTGAGCGCGGAACAAACAGGGCAGGCCCTCTACACGAACACGGCGCCGCGAGAAATCATCACGGGCAACGACCGGAAGGCGCACGAGTTGACGCCCATGGGCATTTCCGCCGCAAAACTGAACAAGGCGCAAAACGAACTGCTCTGGCGGGTCATCGAAGAATACGTCGGCCGCTATCGTCCGGAGCTCGCGGACCAGGACCTGAAAAAGATCGAGAAGGCCGGAAGGCGGAAGCTTTTTTTCGCGTGGGCGGGCAGCATCGAACCGAAGCAAGGCCATTACTACCGGGTGCAGGGGCCGACATTCCTGTTGGAATACGACAACACCCAAAATGACGCGAACCACATTCACGCCGTCTGGCGCGATTTTGAGCACGATTTTGGCGAAGACGTGTTGCGCGAACATTACGACCGCGTGCCGCACGGCAAATAACTCCGTCCCACGTCAACCCGGACTCTGCCGTCATCCGTTCTGTCCACGGAGAGCCTTTGCGATTCCCATCCCCCTCGCCGCGTTTTCAATGATGCGATATGAGTGCCGAACTTGAGAGGCCGCGACGTTTGTCGGTTGGCGCCAAACTTTCCGTCGTCATCGAGGACATCGCCTTCGGCGGCGAGGGCGTCGCGCGTGCGGATGATTTTGTCATCTTCGTGCCATTCGTACTTCCCGGCGAGTCCGTCGAGGTCGAGATAAGGGAGGTACGGAAGACGTTTGCCCGGGCGAAACTGCTCGGGGTATTGAAGCCCGCGCCCGAACGCGTCACGGCGCAGTGCCGTTATTTCGGCGATTGTGGCGGTTGCCAGTATCAGCACATTGATTACCCGGCGCAGCTTCGGCTGAAACACAAACAAATCACCGACGTGTTTGAGCGCATCGGCGGATTTTCCGAATCTACCGTTGAACCGGTCATCCCGTGTCCGCAACCCTACGGCTATCGCAACCGCATCATGATTCGCAGCCAGTGGGACAAGGTGAAACAGGGATTGAACATCGGATTCATCCGCCACGACAACCGTCTCGTTGTGGATGTTGAGGAATGCCTAATCGCCGAGCCGGCGCTCAACGAACAAATAGGCCGGGTGCGGGCCGCGCCCCCGCCCAAAGGCGGTATCAAAGTCGTGTTACGGGTTGCGCCCGACGGATGGGATGTCCCGCGCGATTCTTTTTTCCAGAACAATTTGTTTTTGCTGCCGAAACTTGTCGAGACCGTGCGGGAGCGCATTCGCGACGGAGGCGCCCGACAGCTCCTGGACGCCTATTGCGGGGTCGGCTTTTTTTGCGTGGAAGTGGCGGATCTCGTCGAGGCGTTCGTCGGGGTTGAAATCGACCCGCCGGCGGTCCAGGCGGCGCGGCGCAACGCCGCGAACCGCAACCGCCGCAACGGCGAGTTTTTTGCGGCGGACTTCACGGAGTTCCTGCCGGCATGGTCGCAGCGTTTTTCTCCGGAAACGACCGCTGTGATTATTGACCCGCCACGCGTGGGTTGCGCGGCGGCGAGCCTGGAGCGGCTCCGGCAGGCGCGGCCACTTCAGATAATTTATGTGTCGTGCCACCCGGCGACCCTGGCGCGCGACTTGAACGTTCTCTGTGCGGACGGGGTCTATGAACTGGTAAGAGTCGTTCCGCTGGACATGTTTCCCCAGACGCAACATATCGAATGCGTGGCGGACTTACGGGCCAAAACCGCGCGGTCGGCGGCAAACTAGCCTTGCCAAGCAGCGGCGCATGGTTTCAACTCTGGCCAGCTCAATTCTATGGAAAACCAGGAACGGTCGGGCTTTGTCCAATCACGGCTTCCGTGGCTGATAACGGCGGCCGCGCTGATTGTTTATGTGTTGACGCTCAATCGGTGGGTCTCCTTGTCCAGCCTGCCCGTGATATCCAACGTGTCCAGCAGGGAGCTGGTGCCGCCGATCGGTCAACCGCTTCGCTTTCTCGTGCTTCTGCCGTTTCGCTGGTTGCCGGTCGCCGGGCAACCGATCGCATTGAATGTGTTCACCGCTCTTTGCGCGGCCCTGACTCTCGGTTTGCTGGGGCGATCGGTTGCGCTGTTGCCTCATGACCGCACGCGGGAGCAGCGACAGCGCGAACGAAGCAAATCGTCGCTGTTGAGCATTCCCGCGGCGTGGGTGCCTCCCGTGTTCGCCGTCATGGCGTGCGGATTGCAGCTGACCTTCTGGGAACACGCGACGGCGGCGACCGGCGAAATGTTCGATCTCCTCCTCTTCGCGTATGTCGTCCGGTGCCTGCTCGAATACCGCATCGATCAATGCGAATGCTGGCTGACGCGGTCGGCGCTGGTCTATGGCATCGCCATCACGAACAACTACGCCATGGTTGGATTTTTTCCGGTTTACCTGGCCGCGTTGATCTGGATGAAGGGTCTGAGCTTTGTTGAATTTCGCTTCGTGACAAAAATGTTTGGCTGGGGAACGGCCGGCCTGACGCTTTATCTGTTGCCACCGTTGATCAACGCCTTTGGTGATCAGGCCGGAGCGGGCTTCTGGCAGTCGCTCCGCTACGAACTCACTTCGCAGAAGGGCGCATTGTTGGGTTTTCCCAGATACCTCATCCTTATCGCCGGATTGACTTCGTTGCTGCCCCTTTTGCTGATCGGAATCCGCTGGCCCTCGACCTTCGGTGAAACCAGCCCCACGGGCGGCATGATTACAACTTTTTTATTCCGCGTCGTGCATACCATTCTGCTGGTCGCGGGAATCTGGGTGGCGTTCGACGCGCCTTTCGGGCCTCGCATGTTGATGGAGCAACTGCTCCAACAAACGGACGACCCCCTGAGTACCGTCCCCTTTTTGACGTTCTATTATCTGGGCGCGCTTTGCCTCGGTTACTTTGCCGGGTATTTCCTGTTGGTCTTCGGACAGGAAACGGCGAAATCGTGGACGAAAGTTTCCGCCGCAACCAGGCTCTGCAACCGCGCGGTCACCGGCGCAATCTGGCTGGCGGCGATCGGAACACCGGTCGGTCTTGTGTACAAAAACCTGGGGGCAATTCGCGCAACGGACGGATCGCTGCTCCGCGACTTCGCGCGCCTCGCGACCCTCGGACTGCCCAAACCGGACTTTATCGCACTCTCCGACGACCCTTACGTTCTTGCACTGGTGCAGGGCAATCTGCCTCACGTCGAAGGCAAACCTGATCCCATTCTGACGGACACGCGACTCCTGCGCTACACGCCTTATCAGGAGTCGCTGCACAGGCGTTTTCCGGAACGCTGGCCCGCCCTCCCGGCAACGGTGGCGCCGCTGGCCCAGGTTGATCCGGTGTTTCTGATTTACGAAATGAGCGGCATGGCGAAAAGCAACGAAACTTATTACCTCAACCCGAGTTTCGGATATTACTTTGAGCCACTCTATCTGGAGCCGCATGGAATGGTTTACCGCCTTGTGCCCTACGCCACCAACGCAATTGCCCCTCCCCGGCTGTCCGAACAGACAGTGGCCGAGAACCAGCGATTCTGGAACGAAGCCGGCCCCATACTCGACCGGGTGACCGCACTGATCGGTCGTGAGATTGGCGATGCCCGCGCCGTTGGCCGCTGGTACTCACGCGCCCTGAACTGGTGGGGCGTCGATCTGCAAAAACTTGGCCGCATCGACGACGCGTCGCGGGCATTCGCGCGCGCGCGAAGACTGAACCCGCAGAACGTGGCGGTTGAAATCAATTCTGATTTCAACCAGACGCTTCGCACGGGTGCGACCGCCCCGGCAAAGGCCAAAGGCAATCTCGAAGAGAGGGTTGGAAGGTATCGGGACTGGAACTCGCTGCTCGCCGCAAACGGTCCGATCGACGATCCTGAAGTATGTTTCCGTCTCGCCCAGACTTTTGCCTCGCAAAGCCTTTTCCGCCAGTCAGCCTTGCAATTGATGCGCGTCCTTCAACTCGACCCGGACAATCTCGACGCGCGCTTTCTGCTGGCGGGCGTGTTTCTTGCCGGCGG
>DATNDF010000502.1 GCA_035607015.1 Candidatus Angelobacter sp.
TTTGAAGGGCGCATTCGCGCGGCGCTCGCCGTCCGCGGCAAACACCTTCCCCACGCCACTTCGTTCCGCGCGGTCAATTCTGAAAGCGACCTTCTCAGCGGTCTGATTGTGGACAAATACGAAGGTGTGCTGGTACTGCAAACTTCCGCGCTGGGCATGGACCAGCGCAAACTCGTGATCGTCGGCACATTGCAGCGCATCTTTTCACCAACCGCCATCGTCGAGCGGAATGAAATTGCCTCGCGGAAGTTCGAGGGATTATCCGATGCCAACGGAGTGGTCGCCGGAAAACTCGACGGCAAGCTGACAATCGGGCTGAATGGTTTGCGATTCGAGGTGGACCTTCTTGGAGGGCACAAAACCGGGTTGTACCTCGATCAGCAGGTGAACTATCAGCGGGTCGCCGAATTGATCGCGCGCTCACCCGGTGCCAGCGTGCTCGACTGTTTCAGTTTCCTCGGCGGATTCGCTCTCCACGCAGCGCGCGCCGGCGCCGCGCACGTCCACGCAATCGACCAGAGCCAGGACGCGATCGTCGGCGCCGAACGCAACGCGGCGACAAATGGTTTGTCGGAAAGATGTTCCTTCGAGGCTGCCAATGTTTTTGACTGGCTGAAGGCGCAGACCGCCACCAGGCCGCATGAGAAAGTCATCCCGCGGTTTGACGCGATCGTCCTGGATCCGCCTTCGTTCACGCGCAATCGAGCCGCGGTGCCGGACGCGCTGCGGGGCTACAAGGAGATCCATTTACGCGCCCTGAAGCTCCTCAAGACCGGCGGAACTCTGGCGACGTTCTGTTGTTCCCACCATGTTGACGCGGTCATGTTCCAGGACGTGATTCTCGCCGCGGCGTTTGATGCGCGGCGAATCCTTCGTCGCGTGGCAACCTACGGCCAGTCACCCGACCATCCCATTATTCCCGTCATCCCGGAGACCGAATACCTGAAAGGGTTCGCTTTCGAGGTTATGAACTGAGGAGAATTACGGCTCCGCCCTCAATGTTCGAGCAACTCTCTCTGCCAGGCCATCAATGCGGTTTGGGCGGCGTCCCAATCTCTCGCCACTGCGCTCAAGGTCGCGCGACTCGCGATCAAGGTCGGATCGATCGACAGCTCCGCCGCGCGGCGGTCGCGCCTTTGTCGCAACTCCTCGTAACGACGCTTTTCGCCGGCGTTTGACCGCGGCGTCGAATACCGATTGGGTTGGGGCCACTGCGAAGCGGGCAGTCCCAGGCCGCGGCGCACGGCAACAAGCACACCTTCGCGCCGGCGCTGCGCAAGTCGGGCAGGCAGTAGAGACTCGACGTTCTTTCCCACCACGGCAGCTTGCGCCAGGGCGACAAGTGTGTCGTGTCGGAGGATGAAAAAAGGCGGCCGGTTTGCCGCGACGGCCTCGCCATCCCGCCAATGCCACAATTCACGCAGCACCGCGAGCGCGCGCCGATCCAGTTTGTCCGCTCCCTTCACCCGCCAGGTCTGGTCGGGATCGGCCGCCCGCACTTCGGCGCATTCCTTCACCAGACGCGCACAACTTTCCTTGTGCCAGTGGAGCCGCCCGCTGTCTTCGAGGCGTGACTTGAGCCTATCCCAGAGCGGCTTGAGATGGTGCGTATCGTTGCGGGCGTAGTTGATCATCCGCTCGGTCAATGGCCGCTTCGCCCAATCCGCCGTCTGCGAACCCTTTTCCAGCCGGACTCCGAGAAGCTTTTCCACGAGGCTGGTAAGACCGAATTCGGTAAATCCATGCAGGCGCGCCGCCAGCATCGTGTCAACCACGGATTCGGGCACGAATTCATAGGTCCGCCGCAATAAGCGGAGGTCGTAATCTGCCCCGTGCATGATCAGTTCGCGCTTGCGTAAGACCTCGATCAAAGGCCCGATTTCCATCGCCGCAAGAGGGTCCAGCAGTTCGTCGGCGCCGGGCAGGCTGATCTGCAGCAGGCAGAGCTTTTCCGGGTACGCATGAAGACTGTCCGCTTCCGTGTCGAGCGCCACCCACCCGGCCCTGCCAATGCGCGCGAGCAGCGCTTCAAGCTGTTCGTCCGTGTCAATCACCCGCCAAGTAAACCGCAAGCTCAACGCAAAACGAAAGTTGTTTGTGCAAAAATGCTCCGAAGCGGGGTCCCGGAGCTTGACTCGGCTCACAGAAACGCGATTCAATCTGCCTGCGTCAACCATCCCTGTCATACGGTTATGAATCTCTCCATGGCTTTCGCGGACTCCGCGGAAAGAAACGCGAGAAAGACCGCTGTGTTCTGGGGTGACGCCGAGTATTCCTACGAGCGCCTTCATCAACAATCGCGCTGGCTGGCCAAGCTTCTGCAAAGGGATTTCGCAGTCCGCCCCGGTGATCGAGTTGCTCTCTGGCTGAAGAATTGTCCCGAATTTATCGCCGCGGTCTTTGGCGTGTTGCGCGCCGGGGGCGTGGTCGTGCCGATCAACAACTTCCTCAAACCCGCTGAAGTAAGCTACATCCTCGCCGACGCGGGCGCTCAAACGTTGATTTGCGAAGCTGCCTCAACCGAAGTGAAATCCGAATTGTCTGCGCGCCTGCCTTCGCTGAGGTTTCTTGATATTGGAGAAGTTGCCGGTGGCGCAACACCACCGCCGGCTGACGCGGGTGCAGCAACCCGGGCGGAGACCGATCTGGCGTTCATAATCTACACGTCCGGCACAACGGGCCGGCCCAAAGGGGCGATGCTCACACACGGCAACCTCCTCTGTAACGTGGAGAGCTGCCGCCAGGTCCTCGAGACCGTGGACCTTGACCGCTTTGTCGTGCTGTTGCCGATGTTCCACAGCTTTATGCTCTGCGTCGGCGTCCTGCTGCCGATGACCACGGGCTGCTCGGTTCTGCTCATCAAATCGCTGCATCCGCCGAAAAATGTCATCCAGGAAATCATCTCCCGCGAGGCGACCATCTTACCCGCCATACCCCAGTTTTTTCGCACACTGGCCGCCATCCACGTCCCTTCAAACAATCCGCTGCGACTATGCATCAGCGGAGCGGCGCCGTTGCCGGTTGAGATTCTGAAAGAGTTCAACGAAAGGTTTTCCATTCCCTTGATTGAAGGCTACGGGTTGAGCGAAGCGAGCCCCGTTGTTTCGTTAAATCCCATTCGTGGACCTTGGAAGGCTGGTTCCATCGGCATTCCGGTCTCGAACGTTGAGGTCACGGTTCAAAATGACCACGGCGCAATCCTCCCCGTCGGCGAAGTTGGGGAGATCTGCGTCCGAGGCGGGAATGTCATGCAAGGTTACTGGAATCAACCCGAAGAGACCGCCAAGGCGCTCCGCAATGGGTGGCTGCTGACCGGTGATGTGGGGTTCAAGGACAAAGACGGCTACTTTTTCATCACCGACCGCAAAAAGGACATGCTCCTCGTGAACGGCATCAATGTTTACCCCCGGGAAATTGAGGAAGTGATTTACCAGTTCGCCGGGGTGAAGGAGGTGGCCGTCATTGGACAACCCGAC
>DATNDF010000503.1 GCA_035607015.1 Candidatus Angelobacter sp.
GCCGAAGACGGAGTTGAACCGGACCTTGAGCGACGCGATGCCGGTGCGTTCGATCTCATCCTGCTGGAGTTTCGCGATCCAATCCTTGCCGCCGCGTGAAGCGTTGCGCAGTTCGTCCAGTCCGGCGTCGAAGCCGTCGCGGATCAGGCCGCCTTCCTTCACCGCGAGCGGAGGCTCGTCCGCGATGGCACGCGCGATGAGTTCGACGAGGTCGGGCAATTCGCTGATGAGTGACGCCAGCTCCAGAAGCAGAACGAGTGCGCCGCCCGCTCCGGGTGGCTCTGTCCCCTCCCTCATCTCTTGCACTGCGCGGAATTCATCACGAGACAGGCCGGATGCCTGTCCCGCGCTGTGCAACGTGTCCTTCAGCGCCGGAATTTGTTCGAGGGCAAGGCGGAGGGCGAGCAGGTCGCGCCCGTTGCCGGTGCCGACACTGAGCCGGTTGATCGTCCGCTCCATGTCGCGCACGTCGGTCAGGTACCGGCGGAAACTTTCGAGTGCGGATGGATTGTCGATCCACGCCTGCACGGCCTCCTGCCGGCGTCGAATCGGCCCGACCGCCGCGAGCGGTTGGGAGAGCCAGTCGCGCAGGCGGCGCGCGCCCATTGGTGTCACCGTGCGGTTGACGGCAGCGTAAAGCGAACCCGGATTTGTCGCGTCGCGGTGGAGCGGCTCGAGGATTTCGAGATTCCGCAGCGTGACGGCGTCGAGCGCGAGGTAATCGGTGCATTGGTAGAACGAGAGCCGCGTCAGATGCGCCACGTCGCGCCGGAGGTGGTGCGCCAGGTAATGCAAGACGGCGCCCGCCGCGCCGGTGCCCGCCGCGCGGCTTTTGAATCCAAAACCGTCGAGCGAGGCAACCTTGAAATGATCGCGCAAGGTGAACTGCGCGGTTTCGGGTGCGAAAACCCAGTCTTCATAGACGTTTACAAGGGGGAAGGCGGCCTGCAACAGCGCGCGAAGCGAGGCCGCGTCGCCCGGGAGGATGACTTCCGCCGGGCGCAATCGCTCCAATTCGGCGAGCAGGGCAGATTCGGTTTCGACTTCCGTCGCCTTGAAGTCGCTGGTGGTGAAGTCCGTAAACGCGAGGCCGAAGGCGCCGCCAACCCGGCAGATCGCGGTGAGGTAGTTGTTCCGTCCGGCGGTCAATATTCGCTCGTCGAAGTGCGTGCCCGGGCTGAGGATCTGCGTCACCTCGCGTTTCACAAGCTGGCCAGGACGCGCGTCCTCCGTCTGATCGCAGATGGCGACCTTGCGTCCGGCTTTCAGGAGTTTCGCGATGTAACCGCCGGCTGCGTGAAACGGAATGCCGCACATGGGAATGACGCCGCGCCGGGTGAGCGCGACGTTGAGCAGTTGCGCGCCGGTCTGCGCGTCTTCGAAAAAAAGCTCATAGAAATCGCCGAGGCGGAAGAGCAGCAGCGCGTCCTTGGGAAGTTCACTCTGGATGCGCCGGTACTGCGCCATCATCGGCGTGAGTTGGGCGTCGCTGCTCATGGTGTCGCACACGCTAGCGGAAAAATTTTTCCGGTCGAAGGAAATTTTTTACGCGTCCAGGAAATTGTGAAATTAAAACTGGTCAGAAATTTTTTTTTCCTCTACAAATTGACGGCAGACCAGACGCGAACGCTCTTTCAAAAAATTTTGGCGACAGTTTTGGAACCCAAAAACAGAACGGAGGTGAGAATCTGTGGCCGCTAAAAAGAAAAAGAAAGCTGGCAAAAAAAAGAAGTAGTCGTTTCTTAAAACTCAAACGCAGGACGACAGGTTCCGGCAGCAGAAGTTGCCGGCCTGTCGTCCGGGCTGTTCGCGGGCCGCCCCGCTCCTAGTCGCGCATGGCCAGATTGATTTTTGACATCGAGACCTCCGCGCTCCCGCGCGAGAGTTTCGATGAGACGCAGCAAGAGTATCTTTTCCGCGAGGCAGAAAAACTTCCCGACGCCGCGGCCCGCGAAGCCCGGCGTGCCGAAATCCTCCTGCAATTCAACCTGTGGCCGCTTACCGCGCAGGTGGTGTGCATCGCCATGCTGAATGCGGAGACTGCGCGCGGACAGGTTTTGTTTCAGGCCGGGGACTTTCAAGAGGGCGCGGACGAAGCCGCGGCGGTCAGATATGTTCCCTGCGCCGACGAGGCGGAGTTGCTCGGGTCCTTTTGGGAGATTGGGAAGAAATACGGGCACGTCGTCACCTTCAACGGCCGCGGCTTCGACGTGCCGTTCATTTATCTGCGCTCGGCGATTCTGAATGTGCCGATCACGCGCAAGGACTGGCTCGGCTACCGTTTTCAAACCGACCCGCACTGCGACCTTGCGGAACAGCTCACTTTCTACGGTGTCAGCGGACGGGAAGGCGCGGCCCGGCGCTTCAATCTTGATTTTTATTGCAAGGCGTTCGGCATCGAGTCGCCTAAGAGCCACGGCGTCACGGGGATGGACGTCAACCGGCTGCTGGCCGAAGGCCGCTTCCGCGACATCGCAGAGTATTGTTTGCGCGACGTGCAGGCTACGCTGGAGCTCTACAATATTTGGAAGGAACGGCTGGCCGGCATCAAGTAATGTGCATTATCAGAGAGCGCCTGTCCGATGAAACCCGCCGCGTTGTCCAAACGTTACACCGTGGCAATCGTCGTCCTGCTCGCCCTCACTACGGCGGGATGGTTTGTCTGGCACACACGGGAACCGCACTACGAAGGCCGGGCGGTCAGCTACTGGGTCGAGCAGCTGCTTCACGATAATTCCAAGGCGCGGGAGGCTTTGCGCAACATCGGCCCGGCCGCCGTGCCGGCCCTCGCTCGCGTGGTGAACAGAAGGAGAAGTCCGTTCTGGGCGCACCTTGAAAAGTGGCGTCCGAAGTTGCCGGCGTTTATCGCACGCAAAATACCCAATCGGGCGCTCGACCAATTGCTCCAGGAACGCGCGATCGATGTCCTCTTTGGCTTCGGGCCGGCCGCGGCGCCCGCGGTCCCGGCGCTGGTCGGAGTGGACGCCAGTTTGAACGATTTTATCGGTTTCGGTTCCGCCGGACTTGCGCATGCGACCCTGCTGCAAATTGGCCCGGCCGGATTGCCTTACTTCATCGAGCTGTTGAAAAGCGTCGACCCGAACATCCGCGCGAAAGCCGCGTCATACATCGGACATCTTGGTTCGCAAGCAGGCCCGGCTGCTCCCGCACTGGCCAGGGCGCTGACGGACTCGAACCCGTCGGTGCGCAACTCCGCAGTCACCGCTCTCGGCCAGATTGGTGCGCTGGCTGGCGCCGCGCTTCCCGGGCTCAAAGCCGCGTTGGGCATGTATGATGATTCCTTCCGTCTGGCGGTGATTGACGCGCTTTGGAAGACTGGCCGCGAATCCACGACCACGGTGCCGATCCTGATCAGAATTCTGAGCGATCAAAGAAATCCAAACCGCGCCGGCGCTGCGACGCTGCTCGGCGAGTTTGGCCCCGCTGCCAGGGCTGCGCTACCTGCCCTGACGAACGTGCTCGCTGAAGAGTTCAGCTACACGCGGGTCAAAGCGGAGGAGGCGCTGCGGAAGATTGACGCACAGCCGGCAACGGGAGCAGCGCCTTGAACCGCGACCGGGACGCGGTTGCTTTTTCAAGGTGATTCGCTATTCTTTGCGCTGCCTGCCCGCGCAAATCGCGGCTCATGAAGGCCGAACACCATACCGACAGGAAACCGGCGTTCACCGGACAGGGATTCACACGTATCGAACTGATGGTGGTGATCGTCACGGTCGGAATTCTCTCCTGCCTGGTTTTGCCTGTGCTGGCGAAATCAAACACCGGCTCGCATGGAGCCGTTTGTTTGAACAATCACCGGCAGCTGGCGAAAAGCTGCATTCTTTACTCCCAGGATTTTAGCGATCGTCTGCCAAATAATTATACCATTCCCGACACGGAGCTCGCCATCACTTCGAAAAAGTTCGACAACTGGGCCAATAACATCATGACGTGGGGTGCAACCGGAAGTGTGGACGATATCAGCAATACGAACGTGGATTGGGCGCAGAACGGGCTGCTTTCACCTTATCTCCACACCAACATCAGCGCTTTCAAATGTCCCTGGGATATTTATCTCAGCCCGGCTCAACGAGCCAGGGGTTGGAACGCGCGTTTGCGAAGTGCCTCGATGAATGGTTTGTTCGGACGCTCAGATAACTTGGCGAATACTGCGACAGGCAGGGCGTGGTTTAACCCAAGCTACCGGCAATTTCTAAAAACGACAGATGTTCCCAGCCCGGCCATGACGTGGCTGACAATCGACGAACAGGCAGACAGCATCAACGAAGGCTTCTTCATCAACGCGATCGACGCAACCCAGTGGGGAGACATCCCTGCCTCCTACCATGATGGTGCGTGCGCCTTTTCCTTTACGGATGGGAACGTTGAAATACATAAGTGGCTGAGCGCAACGTCGCGATATCCTGTCAAATTCCTTTTTTCAACGAGGCCATTCGACGCTCAGGGCAGGAGGGATTTTCAGTGATACAAAGATCGTTTGCAGCTTGTACTCTTCAGATAAAATGCTTCATGTTGAGAAATCACGCCGCGAATTTTATTTCCCTGCAGCCCACTTCAGCGCATTGCGCAGAATCGTCTTGTAAGCGTCCAGATCGTGAGCGCCACCGTCATGCCCAAGCGCGATGCACACAATGCGCGCCCTGGGATGCTTCACAATCCAGACGGAAGGGTAGGTCCTGCCCGTGACAAGGTTTTTTGCAGTGGCGAGCACTTCAATCGGCGTGCCGGCCTTGTCGGGCTCGAAATGATAAAGCTCGTCGCTGATTTTGAATGAGTCGGGCACGGAGTTCATGATCGGATGTTGCGGCTTGTCCACATGAACTTCGAATTCGCCATATTTGTCGTGGCTGCGCGCGCCGCCGCCCACCAGCGCGCGATTGTATTCCGGCCAGTCAGGCCAGTTGTACCAGAGCGCGGGATGCACCAGCAGCAGACCCTTGCCGGTGTTGGCAAAATCAAAGATGGCCCTGCGCAACGCGGCGTTTGTCATGGGCTGGTTGTTGCTGAGGTACAGCACGTCCAGTCCACCGAGCGCGCCGAGAATGTCGTCCGGCTTGTCAGTGTAACGAACCGGGGCTCCGGTGCTGCCGAGCGTGGCGGAATCCGCGGTGTCAAACCATTTCTTGAAATCATGTGAACTGCCGCCACCGACAATCAAAACGCTGGCTCCCGCAAGCCGGGGTCCGCCGGCGGGAACTGTGTGCTCCCGCGCGCCGGAAGTTCCCTGTGAACTCCCCTCCGCTGCCGCAGTCTCCGCAGTGACCGCCACAAACGTCGGCGCAACCGCATTGTCGAAACTCTCCAGGGCGAGGCTTTCAATCACCCCCGGGCGCGCCAGAGATTTCGTGAACCAGCGGACCTGGCCGTGGGCGAGCAAACCCGGCGCAGCCTTTGATCCCGGCACGTCCGTGTCGCCGTTGTAATCGGCGATTTCCACACCATTCTTCAAAACGAATTCCTCGCTCCGCTCATCGGCGAAGCGAACCGTG
Organism: Candidatus Angelobacter sp.; assembly: GCA_035607015.1. NCBI lineage: Bacteria > Pseudomonadati > Acidobacteriota > Terriglobia > Candidatus Angelobacter > Candidatus Angelobacter sp. Next base: position 5,511 of record DATNDF010000503.1, read on the forward strand.
ATCTTCGCCACCGGCAGATTCTTGCCGGGGTCGCCGCCAAACGGCCAGGCCCAGCCACCCACGCCGCCGAGAAAATCCAGCCGGCTTGCAGCGATGCCGATATTCTTCACCTCCACCTTTTGGGGCATCGTCTTCGCCACGCCGTTGCCGCCCTTGAGCACGATCAGGTTGTTGCCGGTGGCCGAGCGCGCCGGCGCGACGACGTCGAACGGCACGTCATCCACCTTGACGAGGCCGAATTTCCTGAACTTGAGTGTTTCGTCCAGTGACTCGGTGCGCGAATAGATGCCGCGCGCGCTGTTCGCGGTGAATGCGCCCGAGAGATCAATCAACCGGTACTTCGACTCGTCGGCGCAGATATACGCAAGCAGATCACGCAAACCTTCGCCCCCGAGCGCCTCGAAGCCCTCGGGCATCAGCGACCGGCCGGTGGAACGACGGCTCTTGATGTTGTCCTTGCGTATTGTGAAGTCGCCGGTCGCGTTGCGCAAAAGCACCTCCGTGCTGTTCTCGCGCTCGACGATGCCGTCGTAGGACAGGTCGTCCTTCGTCTCGATGCTGACGCTGACGAAGTTGGGCTCGACGAGCCGGTTTGGATCGACGATATGAACCAGCAGTTCCCCCGGCCCGTGCGCGCCCATGCCGGTCAGGTTCGGCGCCAGATTGCGGCCCTCGTTCTTGAATGTGTGGCATCCGGCGCAATTCGCCAAAAACAACTTGTGGCCATTCCCGACGTCGCCCGGTTTCTCAACCTCCGGCTTGAGTTGGGCAAGCAATTTGTCCTTTTCCTTCTGTTCGGGGCCTTTCAACTGATCAATCACCGCGTTGGCGCGGCTGGCAACCGTTTTGTCCGGATGCGTGCGCAGGCGGTGCAGATTCGCCGGACCGAGCAGCAGCAGATCAATTTTCCTGTCGGCCAGCGCCCGCACGAGCGCGAGCGACCAATCCGCGCGTTTGAACAACTGGCCGAGCAGGGCTTCGTGCAATTCGCCCGGGACCCGCGTGTAGGCGGCGATCAACTCGCCGCCGGCCGCGGCGTCGCCTGTTGAGCCGAGTGCTTCGATGATGCGTTTCTGCAAATCGGTTGAGGCCGGCGAGCCCAGAAGTCCGGCGGTGTTCGGGACGATGGTCGTGTCGAGGTTGCGGACACCAAGCAGGTTCGCGGCAACCTGACCGCGCTGATCATCGGGCAGAGAGGCGTCCTGGAGTTTCTCGGCAAGCTGAACGATGACCGGCTTCAAATCGGAGGCGAGCGCGCCGGTCTTGTCCCAGCGCGCGATCAGCGGCAGTGCCGCGCCCGGCAGCCCGGGCTTGGGTGAGGCGAGCAGCGACTTGAACGCGTTTTGAAGATCGCCCGACCACGCCGGAATCAGGTCACTTTTCAGGTTGGCGACCAGACTTTCGAGAGCAACCTGTTTCAGGCCGTCGGCGCCGGCTGGCTGCCGGGCGAGCAGCTCGACAAGCTTCGTGACACCGGCCGGCTCGTGACGGTTGGCGAGCAGCCGAACGACATGGGAAACGAACGGGGCGAGGAACGCCGGGTCCTTCGCGTTGAACGAGGCTTCGACGAAGAGCAGCGGGTCATTCGCGGCCACACCCAAGGCTGCGGATTCAAGATACGGGTCCTTCAGGTCGGGTCAGAGCGGGACGACGGCACGCGCGATTTCCGGGGAAGGCTCGAAACTGGCCAACGCGATCAGAGCATTTAACAGGACGCGTGCGTTGGAATCGCTGAGACCCGCAAGAACGGCGTCTCGCCGGATGGTGTCGCCTCCATTTTTGCCTTCAGCAACGAGTCGCAGCGCATTCTTTCGGAGGACGGGGTCTTTGGCATCGAGTGCGGACAGCAGCAATGAACCATTCAGTCTGCCCAGATCATTGAGCGTCCAAAGCGCGTTGATGCGCGCGTAGGGCGTCGAACCCGATTTCACGATCCTGGTCAACGCGGGGATCGCTTTGACGCCAGCGCCTTCGCCGAGCAGCCTTTGCGCCGTGCCCCGCACCCAACCATTGGGATGTTCCAGTGCTTTCACAAGGTCCGCCGGCTTCTTCGAGTCGAGTTTGTAAGGTGGCAGTTTCCTGGCTTCCTTGTGTTGTACGCGCCAGATGCGGCCGAAGTGATGGTCGCGGTCGGGGCGCGTGGCCGCGTTGTGCGCGCCGTGGGCCGGCCCACGCGTGTCATTATGGATCGCCGCCTGATTGTAAAAATCCACAACGTAAAGCGCCCCGTCCGGACCGACGCGTGTGTGAATTGGCCGGAACCAGAGATCCGTGCCAGCGATGAACTCGGTTTCCTCGCGGCCGGGTTCCTTGCCGGCGACGTAGGTGACGCCCTCCGGCCTCGGCCAATCGTTATGCACGAGGCTGACGGTAGGCTCGGAAAGGAAGTGCGTGCCGTTGAAACGATCCGGCCAGGCGCCGCCGTTGTAGATGCATGAACCGGCCGCCGCCGTGAACATGCCCACCCAGTCAATCTGAACATACGCGGGACGTGTGTGATGCACGGCCGGGAAGACCTTCTGGTGATCGGGGATGACCGCAGAGGCGCGAATGCCACCAACGCTTCCACGCGCCAGGGCTTTCTCCGACATCACGATATGCAGCAGGTGCTCGCCGCAAGTGGCCGTCGTGTAAAACATTTCTCCGTCCGGCGCG
>DATNDF010000504.1 GCA_035607015.1 Candidatus Angelobacter sp.
GTTGGTTTTTCGCCGTCGAGTTTCGGCCGGGGCAAGTTAAGCATGGCGGCGGTCTGTACATCGGCGGATTGACGGAAAATCTGCATCAACTCCGGCACGTTGATGAAGCGAGCAAAGCGCGTGTTCAGCCGATAACCCGCACCGTCCGGTGAAAGCTCCATCGCCGTCACCGGCTCGCCGAAAGTGGCCGCCCAGGAGTCGAAGTGATGCAGATTGTGTTTCTTTAGTTCGTCGGGCTGGAGATACCGCTGCATGGTAAACATTTCAGCCATGCTGTTCGCGATGGGCGTGCCAGTGGCGAACACCACCCCTCCACCCCCGTTCAAGGACTGGACGTGACGCACTTTCAAATACATATCGAACGCGCGTTCACTCGACGTCTGAGGTAAGCCCGCAATTCGGGTCATCTTTGTGACGTAAAAGAGATTCTTGAAATAATGGGCCTCATCCACGAACAAGCGGTCCACGCCGAGTTCCTCGAAGGTCAGCGTGTTGTCCTTCTTGTGCTCGGCGACGAGCGATTGAAGCTTTGCTTCGAGACGCTTCTTCGCCTTCTCCAGTTCCTTGACCAAACGGCGATTGCTCGTATCAGCATGTTCGCGTCGAATCATTTCCAATTCGTGGAGCTGTTCGTCGAAAAATCGCTTCTGTGTGTCGTATGACAAGGGGATTCGCTCGAAGCCGGAGTGCGTCACAATGACTGCATCCCAATTACCGGTAGCGATGCGGCTGAAAAGCTTCTTCCGGTTCTGCGACTCGAAATCTTCCTTGCCCGCAACCAGGATGTTCGCGCCGGGATACAGCGTGAGGAGTTCTGTTGAAAACTGGCCGAGCATGTGATTGGGCACCGCGAACAACGGTTTGCGCCCGAGGCCAAGCCGTTTCAATTCCATCGCGGCGGCGACCATCGTGAAAGTCTTACCCGCGCCGACAACGTGCGCGAGAAGCGCATTGGGCGTTTGCAGGATGCGCCAGACGCCGGCTTTTTGGTGTCCGTGGAGTTGAATGGCGCCGCTTGCGCCCGGCAGGGTCAGGTGGTCGCCGTTAAAGGTGCGGAGCCGGGTGTGATTAAATGTGTCGTTGTAAAGCCTGCAGAGCCGTTCGCGTCGTGAGTCGTCGGACCAAACCCACTCCTTGAATTGCTCCTTGATGCGTTCCTGCTTTTCACGTGCGGCCTCGGTGGCTTGCGCGTTGACGACCGGTTTTTTGTCAACGAAGTCATACACGGTGGGCGTCTTGAGGTTCAGTGCGTCCTCGATGAGTTCGAGCGCGGTGTAGCGGTCCGTTCCCCAATCCGTCGTGTTCGCTGTCGCGCCCTTCGCCTCCCAATTCGCGTTCAAATGCCACGAGCCGAGCGCGTGAACGTGGCCGACTTCGACGCCGGATGGAACGTTGAGCAATTTGTGAATGAAATGCTTCACGTCGTCTGGCGGGAGCCATGAAGCTCCCAGCCGCACGTCAATTTCCGTCGCGGACAAATCTTCCGGCTGAATTGATTTCAATGCCTCGACATTTTCAGCGAAGAGTCGGTCAGCGAGGGCGGCCGCGTCTGCAGCGACCAATTTCTCGCGCACGTTGCCGGAGAGATATTGGTCGTCGGTTTCCCATTGCTTCGTCTGAGGGTTCAGGAAAATGATGCCTTTCAAGTCCGGCAAGAACTCCTCCGGCGGCTTGTTCAACAATCCGGCCATGTGGTCAAGATCCACGCAGCCCCGCTCATTCAAGGAAACCAAAAGGGCTTCTTTGGGCTCAGCAACAGTTTCCACCGGTTTGCGATGGTGAATCGTGCGCTCGCTGAAGATGGTGGCTTTGGTCGCCCGCTTTGTCTCGTCGTTGTAGTTCTCCAATGAGAGCAGCAACGGCAAATCAGGATCGCCGTCGAAGGCGCGTTGATTTGCGCGGAGATTGATGGGACCAAACCGACCAACAAATCTGTCGTAGGTGTAGTTAAGCTGCTTCCGGGCTTCGAGGACTTGTCCCTCGTCGCTGCCGTCCATCTGAGAGCGCAGACACGATCGGACGGCTTCACGCACTGGAATCAGATTGCGAATCCGCGAACGCACTTCGCTGGGCATATCGGTCAGCGGACGAAGAACGGCATCGTCCCGGATGCAAACCATGCCGTCGTGAAGACAATACGCGTTGGGTTTGATAAAATCGGGCGCGGGAATGGTTTGATCGAGCGTCGGCTCGGCGACCTGGCGAGCCAACGACTGATAAATGTTTTGCGGCAACCGCTCGACGGCCTGCGTGAGCGCGTCACGCAGACTCCGACCGTCCGCTTCCAGTGTCGGCTCGTTGTCGCGATACATGCTTCCGGCGAGACGCATTTTGCCGAGCATCATTTCCGGTCGTGTGATGAAGTATTCATTCAGCGTGAATCTTTCGTTGAGATCGTTTGTAAATTCCGCTGTCTGTTTCCAAGTCGCGCCTACGGGCGGTTCCCCCTGGCGGAGCTTGCGGAGCATGATTATGTCGGTCGTGACTTCGGTGCCGGCGTTTTTCTTGAAAGCGTCGTTAGGCAGACGAATCGCGCCAAGCAGTTCTGTGCGCGTGGAAAGCAGTTCGCGCAAGGTCGAATCAAGTTTGTCCATCGTGCCGCGAGACGTGATGAACATGAGGAGCCCATCCGGACGCACTTTCTCCAAAGCAGCGGCAAAGAAATAGTCGTGGATGGGAAATTTATAGTTGTTCCAGCGCGGGTCGTGGATGGTGTAATCGCCGAAAGGGACATTGGAAACGGC